>JAKFVK010000105.1 GCA_021732205.1 Hyphomicrobiales bacterium
GCATGCTGATGCGCGTCACCATCACCTCCGGCATCCTGTTTGCGGTGCTGGCCCTTGGCGGCCTCCTCATGCATTTTCGTGTGGTGCGCCCCATCAGCCTCATCAATCGCGCTCTGCAGCGCCTGTCCGAAAACCAGTTCGGGCAGGTCCTTCCGCGTAAGGGAGCGGTCAACGAAATCTGGCGCATGACAACCTCGTTCGTCGTTCTCGAGGAACGCGCCAAGGCAACCCTGCAGCGCCATGAGGACGAAACCCGCAAGGCAGCCGGCGAGACGGCGGCCTTTTTGTCGGAAGTCGAGGCGTTCGCGAAGCGATTGGCGGAGGGTGATCTATCCACCAAAATGCCGGATCATTTCGCACCCAATTTCCGCATTGTTGCCAATAACATGAATTCTGCCATCGAAAGCCTGGCCATGTCGCTTGGCATGATGCTCGAAGCCTCGCGCCAGACGGCAAAGACAGCCGGCGAAATCGGCGAGAGAGCCTCGGCAAATACCAAACGTGCCCATGTGCAGCTTGGGACGCTGAAGGAATTGCGGGTCTCCTTCGATGAATTTTCCACCGGCATTCATCGCACAGCCGGTATTGCTGATGAACTGGCGCAATCGGCGATCAGCGCCTCGCAGCGCGCCGAAATGGGAGCAGAAATGGCCGGCGGCGCGCTCAATGCGATGACCGGCATTTCGGCTGCCGCAAACAAGATCGCCGACGTGACCCTGCTCATCAACAAGATCGCTGCGCAAACCAATCTGCTCGCCCTCAATGCCGCTATCGAGGCGGCACGCGCCGGTGAACATGGCAAGGGCTTCGCGGTGGTGGCCAATGAGGTGCGGCGTCTGGCAAGTCAGGTGGCGCAGGCGTCTGCAACGGTGCGCCAGATCACCGATGAGACCATCACCCGGGTCGATCAGGGCAGCTCAACCGTCGACCAGACAGCTGCGGCGCTGCGCGAGATCAATCTCACGGTACGCTCGGTTGCCGCCGCCGTTACAGAAATCGCCAGTGCAGCCAACCAGCAGGCAAGCGCCATCACCGTCATCACCGAAGCATTCAACGACCTCGACGGCATCGCTCAGGCAAATGTCATCGGTGCGGGGACCAATGCCGAAGCCTCGGTCGGACTGAAGGATACGGCGCAGGCGATTGCCGAGACAGTCAGTTCGTTCCGCCTCGAGGCCTGATCGCCATTGTGAGCCGCTCTTCTGATCGTTTCGCAGGCGCTGACATGCCTAGAGCTTAGGCGTCGCAAAAAGTCAGCCGATTTGCCCAGCACCCGGGAGAGGCGCGAAGCGGCGTTGACCCATGATTTTTCGCAGCTACCGCGCAAAGGCGCTTCGTTTAATTGTCTATTTGACGATTTTCTTTCAATTCAATGATTGTCCGCTGCGCCGCGCGGCATTCAAGCCCCGGCAGCGCTTGAATGCAGACGCTTGCAAAAGTCGCTGCCTGACGGCACACCACATGGTTTAAAATACCGGCGAATGACGTCGCAGGCCTGTCACTGATCTTGGGTGTCAGGTCTTTGGCCTCGCTGTCAGCACGCCGTAAAATAGGGTAGATTACCATGATGAGAAGATTTCGTATCGACCGCCGCCGCGCTCTTGGCCTTGCTGGAAGTGCCGTTGCCTCGGCAATCGTGCCGCTCACGGGCCGCAGCGCCAATGCCCAGACGCTTGACAAGGTCAGCTATCAGACCAACTGGCGCGCCCAAGCTGAACATGGCGGCTTTTACTATGCGGTCGCCAACGACATTTACAAGAAGTACGGCATCGAGGCCGATATCCGCCCCGGCGGGCCGCAGCAGAACCCATCGCAATTGCTGCTCGCTGGCCGTGTCGACATGATCATGTCAAATTCCTTCGAAGCCATCCGCTATGTTCAGGAAAGCGCGCCGTTTCTGTGCATTTCAGCGCTCTTCCAGAAGGACCCGCAGGTCCTTATCTGCCATCCCGGCGTAGGCAATGACACGCTGGCGGCGCTGAAAGGCAAACCGATCCTTGTAGGTGCGGCCGGGCGCTCCAGCTACTGGCCGTTTCTCAAGGCAAAGTTCGGCTATGGCGACGAACAGATCAGGCCCTACACCTTCAACATGGCGCCCTTCCTCGCCGACAAGAGCCTGTGCCAGCAGGGGTTTGTCTCATCCGAACCGTTCGCCATCGAACAGGCGGGCGTGAAGCCGGTCGTCCACCTCATCGCCGATGCCGGTTTTGACAATTACAACACCACCATCAACATCTCGCGCAAGATGACGGAAGAAAAGCGCGATCTCGTGCAGCGTTTCGTCAACGCCTCCGCCGAAGGCTGGGCTGCTTACATGAAGGGTGGCGAGGGTAACAAGGCGGCTGACGCCCTGATCCTGAAGGACAATCCGGATATGGATCAGGTGAAGATCAATTTCGCCTTGAACGTGATGCGCACCAACGGCATCGTCCAGTCAGGCGATGCGCTGAAGGGCGGCATTGGCGCCATGAGCGCGGCACGCTGGCTGAAATTCTACACCGACATGTCGGATGCCGGCGTCTTCCCCAAGGGTATCGACGTGACGAAGGCCTACAGCCTCGACTTCATCAACAAGGGCGTCGGTTTGTGAGAGAGGCTTCGGCCCCATCTCTCGCACCGGTTGACCCGCTGATCAGGCTAAGCGGCGTATCTAAAACGTTCTCAACCGGCACGCGCGCCGTCGCGGCGGTTGATCTTGACCTCATGCCGGGCGAGTTCCTGTCGATCCTCGGCCCGTCAGGTTGCGGCAAGTCGACCTTGCTGCGCATGATCGCCGGCCTTGGCACGCCGACCGGCGGCGAGATTCAATGGGCCAGAGGTCATGGCGGAGGAAGCCGTCACGGAACTCGTGATCTAGGCTTTGTATTTCAGGACCCCACCCTGATGCCCTGGGCAAACGCCCTCGACAACGTCGCCCTGCCGCTCATCCTGGAAGGCTCAGCAAAGCGTGAGGCGCAGGCGGCAGCCCGCGACAAGCTGGCGCTGGTCGGGCTTTCAGGCTTTGAAAACGCCTATCCGCGGGAATTGTCCGGCGGCATGAAGATGCGGGTATCGATCGCCCGCGGCCTGGTCACAGAGCCAAGCCTGCTGCTGATGGATGAGCCCTTCGCCGCGCTTGACGAGATCACCCGCCACCGCCTTAACCATGATCTGCTCAATGTGTGGCGCGATGTCGGCTTCACCGCAGTCTTCGTCACCCATTCGGTCTTCGAAAGCGTCTTCCTGTCGCAGCGTATCGTCGTCATGGCAGCGCGGCCCGGGCGCATCGTCAGCACGCTTGATGTTGCCGCGCCCTACCCGCGCGACGAGATGTTCCGCACCTCCTCCGCCTATGCAAGCCTCTGCCGTCAAGCCTCCGACCAGTTGAAATTGGCGATGGAAAGCTGAACAAGATGAGCATTCCTCGAACGGCGAAAACCACCACAAGCGACCTTGGCCCGTTGCCGCCCGCCTCCTCAGTGAGGTCCAATGATCGCTGGCTGAAGCTTGCCGCGCCATTCCTGGTTGGCATCATTTTTCTTGGCGGCTGGGAGGCGGCGGTGCGGATCATGGCTATTCCGCCCTACATCCTGCCGACACCAAGCCGTATCATCGAGACACTCATCAGCGACTGGCCAACCCTCGCCGCATCGCTGCGCATCACGCTGGCGATTACGTTCTCCGCGCTTGCGGCAGCCGTCGTCGTTGGTGGCGCGCTTGCTATTCTCTTCACGCAGTTCAAATGGGTGGAACTGGCGCTCTTCCCCTATGCGGTCATTCTCCAGGTGACGCCCATCGTCGCCATCGCGCCGCTCATCATCATCTGGGTCAACGATACCAATCTGTCGCTGCTCATCTGCGCCTGGATCGTCGCCTTCTTTCCGATCCTGTCGAACACGATCCTTGGCCTCAATTCAGCCGACCATAATCTGCGCAACCTGTTCGAACTCTACGGCGCCACGCGCTGGCAGACCCTTCGCTATCTGCGCCTGCCAGCCGCCCTGCCCTATTTTTTGGCCGGGCTGAAGATATCAGGTGGTCTGGCGCTGATCGGTGCCGTGGTTGCCGAGTTTGTCGCCGGCACTGGCGGCACTGCCTCCGGCCTCGCCTACCGCATACTGGAAGCGCAATACCAGCTGAAGATCCCGCGTATGTTTGCTGCCCTGACCCTCATCTCGCTCGCCGGCGTCGCCATCTTCCTGGCGACAAGCATCATCGCTCATCGCCTTCTCCATCGCTGGCACGAAAGTGCCATCAAGCGCGAGAATTAAAGGATGCTGCGAATGCCGGGAGCCGGTTTTTCACTAGCAGCCTGCGGCAACAACAAGATAAGGGCAAATTGCGTTTCCCTCTGAACGCCAACTGCCCTTAAGCCCTCAAGCTCAGGCAGCCGCCACCCGTCCCAGGAAACCGTCAATCGATGATTTGAGAGACGTCGCCTGACCAGCGAGCGCGTCGGCTGCCACCCGCACCGAACGCGCGGCGTCTTCGGTTTCGCTGACCGTTGCCGTCACATCCTTGACATCGCTCGCAAGCGCCACGGTGCCCGACGCGGCACTCTGGGCGTTGCGGGAAATTTCCGATGTGGCGGCGCCCTGTTCCTCGACCGAAACGCCAATCTCGCGCGAGACCTGATCGATTTCTCCCAGCGTGGCGACGATACTGTCGATGGCGCCAACAACGTCATTGGTGGAGGATTGAATGCCGGAAATCTGCGCCGCGATTTCTTCAGTCGCCTTGGCGGTTTGCGCCGCCAGCCCCTTGACCTCGGTGGCCACAACCGCAAAACCCTTGCCGGCTTCGCCGGCGCGCGCCGCCTCGATGGTCGCGTTAAGCGCCAGCAGATTGGTCTGCGCGGCGATCGCCTGGATGAGATTGACGACATTACCGATCTTGTCGGCCGCACCTGCAAGTTCGCTGATCTTGGTTGTTGTATCACCGGCAACGGCGCTCGCCCGCGCCACCACGGCGTTCGAATGCTGGACGCGATCGCTGATGGTCTGCACCGACACTGAAAGCTCTTCTGCAGCCGCCGCCACCGTGGAGACGTTGGATGAGGTATCACGCGTCGAGTTGGTCATGGCGCTCGAATGGCCGGCCGCACGATGGGCAACATCGTTGAGCCGACCTGACGTTGTCATCATGCCGTTGATCGCTTGCGTCATCTCGCCGAAAGCTGAATTGACGGTGTTGCGGAACGAGGCGATCTCGCGATCAATGCCCTGCTGGCGCGCTTCGCGCAGGGTCTGCGCCTCGCCATCGCGCGCCGAGAGGGCCTCGCGTTCAACAAGCGCCTGGCGGAAAACATCGACAGAGCGCGCCATGGCGCCAATCTCGTCCTTGCGCCCGCCAAGATTGCTCGACTGTTCAAGATCGCCATTGGCCAGCGCCTCGATTGACTGTCCGACGCGCGACAACGGGCGCAACTGCCGGCGGACCACGAAGAAAACAATCAACGCCAACAAGCCGGTGATGATCGCTGCGACCATCGTCAGAAATTCAATCGCCTTCTCGCGCAGCATCAGATAGTCGGCGCGCGGATAGGCGGCGGCGAGCGCCCCGATGACACTGCCTGATTTGTCCAGCAACGGTTCGATCCTCGCCTGGAGCGGATTACCCGCGACCATCATGGAACCAACAAACGTGTCCTTGCGCGTATAGACGGTGTCATAGATGAGGCCGGGATCAATCTTCGTGCCGATGGCGCGCTGACCCTGTGCATCCAGAATATTGGTGGCAATGCGCACATTGCCCTGGAACACGGTCGCAACCGAACCATGCTTTTTCCGGATAGCGTCCACGCCGTAGGTGTAATCATTCAACAGGAGCTCGGTAGGCGGACCGCCATTGACGCCCGCGCGCACGGCATACATCTTCCCATCGCGCACGATGAACTCGCCACCATCCGGCAGAAGATGGGCACGAAACTCGCCCATCAGAAATTTCTGCCCCAACGCTGCCCTGTTCTCGGCAAAATCCGCAATCGTGCTGATCGCAAAATAGCACAGAACACCAGCCCCGACGGCGCTGATGACAACCGCCACCAGCGAGATGCGGGCAACCAATCCCATCCTCTCGCCGAGTTGCGCGACAAGACGGAGCGGATGAATCATTGCCATTTTCTATCGTTCCTGCTGGTTGACTGCGGTCTAAAACGTTTCAAGCAACGCGAACGCGCTTGAGGAAATCTTCAACCGCGCTGCGCAACGTGCCCGCCTCGCGCGACAATTCGTCGGACACGCTGCGCACCGAGCGCGCCGCGCCTTCAGCCTCGCGGACGGTGACGGCAACATCGTCAACGTCGCCCGTCAATGCGGATGTGCCTTCGGCGGCGCCCTGGGCGTTGCGCGAAATCTCTGCCGTCGCCACCCCCTGCTCTTCCACCGATATGCTGATCGATTGCGATACTTCGCGGATTTCACCCAACGTCATCGTGATGCCTTCGATGGCAGTGACCACCTCGCCGGTCGAATCCTGGATACGCCCGATATGACCCGAGATGTCTTCGGTGGCTTTCGCCGTTTGCGAGGCCAGCGTTTTTACCTCGGAGGCGACGACTGCGAAGCCCTTGCCCGCCTCGCCGGCTCGTGCCGCCTCAATCGTGGCGTTGAGCGCCAGCAGGTTGGTCTGCGCGGCAATCGCCTGGATGAGCGTCACCACTTCGCCGATCTTGCTCGCAGCGGTGGTCAGCTGCGCAATCTTGTCGGCTGTCGTGGCAGCGGCAACACTGGCGCGCTCGACCACCTCACGTGATCGGCTGACACGCTCGTTGATCTGATTGACCGACACCGACAATTCTTCCGCTGCGGCGGCGACAGTTGCGACATTGGACGATGTCTCAATCATCGACGATGACATATGGCTTGACCGGGATGCGGCACGCTCGGACGAAACGGCAAGATTTTTCGATGTCTCAACCATCGTATCAACGACACGGGCCATCGCCGCGAACCCATCACCTGAAGCATCGCGAAAGCGTTCGATTTCCTGCTCGATCGCTTTCTGTCGCGTCTCGCGCTCCGCCCGCACCTGCTGTTCCTGGGAAGCAAAGCGACTGCGCTCGGCCATTGTTGACCTGAACACTTCGAGCGCTCGCGCGATGGCACCGATTTCATCTTTGCGCCCGACATGTTCAATCGTCACATCAACTTCACCCTTGGCCACATCGCTCATCGTCTGGGTGATGTAGCGCAGCGGCCGGACGACCTTGCGGCGCACCATCCACATGCCAAAGACAATAGTCAGAAACGACATCACGGTGACGCCGACACCAAGAATATTGAGCCAGCGAAAGGTCATCTCGGACATCTCGGCTGCTTCTTGCGTCAGCACATCGTACTTTTTGGCAAGCGTTTCCATTTCCTTGTTGAGCGCCTGGCGTGCACTGCGGTTCTGGTCATTGTCGCCAACGACACGCGCAGCCTCATTGCCCTGCTCCACACCGACGCGCGCCAGCTCGATACGAAAATCGATGAACACCTTGGTAGCGGCAACCACACGATCAAAATCACGCCGCAACCCGTCCGTGACGCTTCCGCGCCATTGATCGATCACCCCTTCGAGCTGCTTCAGCGTGGCGTTCTGCGCCTTGGCGAAATTCGTCAGCTTGGCACGATCTGCCGACATATAAACGCCGCGCGAATCCATCA
>JAKFVK010000148.1 GCA_021732205.1 Hyphomicrobiales bacterium
CGCAATAGGTCTGCGTCATGTTGGGTGAGAGGAAATAATTCTGGGGTGACCAGATTTCGCTGGACGGCCCCCAATAGGGGCGCGTGCGCTCGGCGGCAGCAAAGAGATCGCCGAAAAGAAAGGTCAGGAAGGCTGCCGGTGAGAGCGAGCCGCGCGTTGCCTCGGCAAAGGAAATATCCGGTCGGTTCGAGGCTTCAGCAAACAGGACCGTCATCAGCAGCGGTCCAGCCACAATGATCGCGCCGCCAACGCCAGCAGCAATCAACATCGGCAGGCGTGAATTGAAACGCGCTGCAATCTCTCCACGCACCAGAATATAGTCAGCAATAATCGCCGCAAGCACGATGCATCCGAGATAGGCGACCTGATCAGGCTCGACGATCATCACGCCCGCCGCCAGCCCGGCACAAAAACCCCACGTCACCGTGCCGCGTTGCAGCGCGCGCCCGAGCAGCCACAACGATATCGCCAGGAAAGCATGGCTCTGGATTTGTCCGATATGCTGGATGCGCCACGCGGCCGAGGCACCGAAGGCGGTGATGCATGCCGCCAGCAGGGCGCCAGCCGGGTGCCATTCGCGATCCTTAAAAAAAGCAATGACGGCATAGCCGGCGAGGAGCAGAAGCGAAAAGGTGAAGACGTCAACCATCCAGAATGTCGGGTCACGGCTGATGAGGGCGAGCAGGATGGCAGGTGAGAAGATCAGTGATTGCGGATCGGCGATCTGCGGCGAACCGGCAAACACATTGGGTGTCCAGAATGGCGATTGCCCGTCATGGATCGCGCGCGCCAGAAACTGGATCTGGGCTTGAAAATGAGCCTTGGCGTCGTAGGGAATCGTGAGTGCACCTGACAGCCAGGGCCAGCAGACAAACAACCAGACCAATGTAAAAAGGATCAGAACCAGCCCGTATCTTTTTGTCATTTTCAGTTCATCTGGCGCCAGACTGCGCTGCCCCGGTTTACAGATAGAAATCAGCAGCAGATGGTCGAGCCCACCGTGACTGACGAAACAAGAGATGTGATTGATGACATTAACGTCGAATGAATTAGCGCTCGCTGCCAACGGCAATCTGCAGATGAGGCGGATTGTCTCACAACATTCCGTGATCGTTTTGCCAAGCTCTTGGCGACACGATATCGTCACGAAGTCGTCACTACCTGCTGGATCGTGCCCGGTGTACCTCTGGTGCGTCGGAGCCGGAGAAAATTTTCGAGATCATTTGGGAGGAAGCTATGCGTTTGATCCTGTCGTTCATGATTGCCGTCCTGGCAGTATGGTCCGCCGCCGCTGCTCCGTTCAAGACACCGGCAGGCTGGATCGTCATTGAAACCAGACTGTCATTTGCCGAACTGGTCGAGCGCACCGAGGCGGCGGTCAAGGCCAATCAGATGAACATCGTCAATTTCGCCAGCGCCACCGACGGCGCCAAGGCGCAAGGCTTCACGATCGCGGGAAATCGTGTTCTGGGCGTTTATCGCAATGATTTCGCCCGCCGTATGCTGGCTGCGAGCGTCGCCGCCGGTATCGAGGCGCCGATCCGCGTCTATCTCACCGAAGGGCCGGATAAACTGGCCACACTGTCCTACCGCGCACCGTCCACCATGTTCGCACCTTATTTTGACGATGGTGGCGAGCCGCTGAAGACAATGGCAGGCGAACTCGACGTGATCTTTGCCAAGATCGCGGCTGACGCGACCAAGCCCTGAGACGCGACACAGGCATGCGCCAGGCAGGACTGTCATCGCGCGCGGACAGGGCTAAAACACGCGTCCGCTGATCACGGCGCGGGAGAAGGGCTAAATGAGCAACCAGACCTCGGCTCTGCCCGTCGCTCCTGTCGTGAGCTACAAGCCTGATCGCAAACTTGTCCTTGGAGCGCTTTGCGGCATGATTGCCGCCGCCTCCTGGGGCAGCTCCTTTGGTCTGGCGCGGGCCGGCACGCTGGCTGGCATGGGCCCGCTCGACTTCATCGTCCTGCGGTTGTTGCCTGGTGCCGTCCTTGCGTTACCGCTGGTGTTGCGACGCAGCTTTTTGACGTCGGGTGAATTCGTAGCCAGCCGGGCGGTCCTTCTCAGCCTGTGCATCGGCCCGCCCTTTGTGGCGCTGGCAAGCGGCGGCTATCTCTTTGCGCCGCTTGCTCATGGCGCTGTCCTGCAGCCTGGCACCATGACGCTGTCGAGCCTCGTCATTGCCACGCTCTTTTTCGGTGATCGGCTGACCCTGCAAAGGCTGGCGGGAGCCCTTGCCGTCATCTGCGGTCTTGTGCTGGTGGCTGGCTCAGGGATCGCGCATGCCGGGCCACAAAGTCTGATCGGCGATGCCATGTTTGCGAGTGCGGGCCTGTTATGGGCAACCTACACGGCGCTGATCCGGCGCTGGAATATCTCCGCCCTCGGTGGCACGGCGATGGCCCTGGTCGTCGCCGGCATCATCACGCTGCCATTGGCATTGGCAAGCGGCACCTTTACCCATCTCACGCAATTTCCCCTGTCGCTCGTTTTGGCTCAACTCGCCGTTCAAGGGGTGATTTCAGGCTTTCTCGGCATCTTGTTCTACGGCTGGTCGATCCGCCTGATCGGTGCATCGCGGGCGACGCTCTTTGCCGCCATCGTCCCGGTGGTGGCGATCTTGCTGGGAATACCGGTTGCCGGCGAGTGGCCCGATCCGGCGCAATGGCTTGGCGTCGGCATCGTCACCAGCGGATTGCTGTTAGGGCTTGGAGTGCTTGATCCGCTGTTTCGCCGCGCCTCTCCACCCGCATGATCGCGCCGCCACGGCGTTCTGCGTTCGCAGCGCCGGTCTCAACACCATCAATTGCAAGGAGCAACCATGATCGACCTGTACTACTGGCCAACCCCCAACGGGCACAAGATCACCATCTTTCTGGAAGAGGCGAGCATTCCCTACACCATTCATCCCGTCAATATCTCGGCCGGTGATCAGTTCAAGCCCGATTTCCTGAAGATTGCCCCCAACAACCGTATGCCGGCGATTATCGACCACGCGCCGCAGGATGGGGGCGCGGCAATTTCGGTCTTCGAATCAGGCGCCATCCTGCTTTATCTCGCCGAGAAGACCGGTAAATTCCTTCCCGGCGATATGCGCCAGCGACAGGTGGTGCTCGAATGGCTGTTCTGGCAGATGGGCGGTCTGGGGCCGATGGCCGGTCAGAACCATCATTTCAGCCAATATGCCCCGGAGAAAATCCCCTACGCCATCAACCGCTATGTCAACGAGACCAACCGTCTCTACGGTGTGCTCAACCGTCGTCTCGAAGGGCGCGACTTTATTGGCAGCGCCTATTCGATCGCCGATATGGCAGCCTACCCATGGGTTGTGTCGCATGAGAAGCAGAGCCAGAAGCTGGAGGACTTCCCGCATGTCCAGCGCTGGTATGAGATGATCAAGGCGCGCCCGGCGGTTATCGCTGCCTACGCCAGGGGTGAGGCCTACCGCGGCCAGCCGGCGGTCACCGAGGAAGGCAAGAAGATTCTCTTCGGCCAGACGTCAACAACCACCCGCTGACGGAGGGGTGCCTATTGCTGGCCGCCATGGTTGATCAACGTGTCAGGCGCGGGGCTGCAGCTTGACGCTTGCCTTGCCGATGTTCTCGATGCTGGCTTCAACCAGGGCATCGGCCTTGACGGGAATAAGACCGCACAGAGTGCCGGTGGTGATGATCTGTCCGGCACGAAATCCACCCAGATGATCAAGCGGCCGATTGGCGTAGGCAATGACGGGCGTCAGGGGATCGCCATTACCGTGGCCGCCACGCCTGGCATGGACCTCGATGCCATCGAAGCTGAGCCGCGTCATCAGGTTGCCGAGGTCGAGCTCGGCCCACGTGGTGATGACGTCGCCGATAATGTAGGCGCCATTGGCCATGTTATCGGCAAGCACCAGCGGGAAGGGGGCGTTGCCATGGTCGCAGAGGCGGGTCGAGACGATCTCGATACCGATAAAAATCTGGTCGCTCGCCGCCATAATATCAGCGCGCGTATACAAAGCGCCGGGGCGGGGAGGCAGATCGCGCGCCAGGCGCAGGCCGATCTCGACCTCAATTCCCATCAGCCCTGACGGCGCGACGGGCAAGGTGCGCGCAGTGCTGACGAGATGGTCAAAAAGCGGCGCTGCCACCGCCACGCCGTCAGGGCGGATCGCGACTTTCCAACCCGCCACCCTGGCCTTGAGTGCGCCGGCAACCTCGGCCTGGACCTTCATCGCCGCCGCGTAATCAGCCGGGACCGGTAAGCCGTCGATCATCGCCGGCGGACGGGCGTGCCCGGCGGCAAGGGCGTTGGCGAGCGAGGTGCTGGTCATGATGTCCCCATCGGATTGGCGAAGCGCCCGGTTTCAGTCGAGCACACCCGGCACGAGCCCATAGCTATACCCGGCCGACGTTCTGCGGGGCAATGATGTCATCGCGATAGTCGTGACGAAAAGCGCTTGATGGTGGTTCGATGATCACAGGTATCAACACAAAATTTTAACAAAGCGAGCAATTTATATAAAAATATTCGGAGTTGTGATACAGTTGCAAAAATAACTCTGCAGCGTTTTGGCACACACAATTCACGCCAGACGTGCACATTAAATGCCGATTCTGCCATAAATATGCATAATTGTCTTGTTTTGATACATGGCACAACTGGCAAGAACCTTGCAATTACTGATCTACGAGAGCATCGAGGATCAGTCATTTGTCAGTTTTGACGCACATTCAACGCTTTCTGGCCGACCGGAGTGGCGCAATTGCCCCGATCTTCGCCATCGTTGTCATCCCCGTTCTTGGGCTTGCAAGCGCAGCGATCGACTACAGTCGTGCCGCAACGGAACGCAGCCGTCTCCAGGCAGCCGTTGATGCCACCGCGCTTTCCGTCATTCACCTGCCGCAAGGCACACCAGCAAACGTCGTGCAGTCGACGGCGCAGTCCTTCTTTCAATCCATTTACACGCCTCCCTACGGCGTCCCCATGCCGCAGGTTACCACGAGCTACGCCAATTCAACCTTGAACGTCAGTGCGAGCGAAACACTGCCGACGGGAATTGCCAGTATCATCGGCGTTTCGAGCGTGACCATCGGCGCGCGCTCGACCACGCTCAATCAGCAATCTTCAGTCGAGATCGCGCTTGCGCTCGATAATACGGGGTCGATGGCACAGAACGGCAAGATCGAGTCATTGAAGACTGCGGTCAATAATCTTCTGACAAATCTGCAGCGCTATTCACGGACCCCTGGTGACGTCAAAGTGTCGTTGGTGCCGTTCAACACGCAGGTCAACATCGGCACCGCCAACCCCAACGCCAACTATCTGCGCTATGATGTCGGTGTTACCAACACGTCCTTGCGCACCTATCTCCAGTCGGTTGGTATCTCACGCAATGCGCCAACACCCGCCAACTGGAATGGCTGCCTGTCGGACCGCGATCAGAGCTATTTCAATTACGACACCAGGAGCGATGGTGTCAGCGGTGTCACCAACACCAGATATGTCGCTTCATTCTGCCATTATTATACAACCGGCTCGCCCTCTCCGGGTGCGCAGATTGTACCCACGCGGACGCTGACCACCGACCTCGAGGCAATTCGCACGGGCGTGAACTCCATGCAGCCGACGGGTGCCACCAACATCACCATGGGCTTGGTGATGGGCATGGCGACGCTGCGCAGCGACAATCCCTTCGGCACCAATAGCTCGTCTGATCCGTTCACCAAAAAATTCCTTGTTCTGCTGACCGACGGTGCCAATACACAGAACCGCTTTGTGGGAAATGGTTCGGCCAGCAATTCCGCAGTCGATGACCGTATGACGCTCGCCTGCAACGACGCCAAGGCGCGCTCGGTCCGCGTCTTCACCATCGGCGTTCTTGATGGCCAGAGCGCTCTGCTGCGCGATTGCGCCAGCGACTCCTCAAGCTATTTCCCCGTGACCGATGCCTCGCAACTCAACGCCGTGTTCCAGCAGATCCTCGGTCAGGTGACAGGCATCCGCGTCGGCAGCTGATCGATGCGCCGTCTCACACGTCAAAAATGTGGCGCACCGTCCTGCCGCTGGCGAGCGCCTCCAGCGCCTCGTTGATCCCGGCAAGCGGGCTGCGGCTGGTCAGAAGCTTGTCGATGGGCAGTTTGCCGCGACGATAGAGCCCCATATAGCGCGGCAGATCGCGCATCGGCACAGAGCTGCCGATATAACTTCCCTTCACCGTCCGCTCCTCGGCCACCAGCGACACCTGCTGGATGGACAAGGTATGGGCGGGATTGGCAAGACCCGCCGTCACTGTCTGACCGCCGCGCCTGGTGCCCCGATAGGCAAGTTCGAATGCTTTGACCGAGCCGGCAAGCTCAACCGCGATGTCAACGCCGCCTTTACTTACCTGCCGGATCTGATCGGCCGCATCGGCGCTGGCGGCGTTCACCGCATGGGTCGCCCCGAGGTGGCGGGCTATTTCCAGCTTGTCCTCGGCAAGATCAACCGCGATGATCGTTTCCGCTCCCGCCGCCACCGTCCCCAGCAGAGCCGCCAGCCCGACGCCGCCAAGGCCGATGACAGCAACCGACTGACCTGGACGTATCTGCGCCGTGTTGACCACAGCGCCGACGCCGGTCAGAACGGCGCAGCCGAACATGGCCGCGATATCAAGTGGAAAATCGCGATCAATCTTGACGAGCGAGCGCTGCGAAACCACGGCATACTCGGCAAAGGCCGATACGCCGACATGATGATGGACGGCATGGCCGTTCCACGCGAGGCGCCGATGGCCGCCAAGCAACGTTCCCGCTCCATTGGCCGCTGCGCCCGGCTCGCACAAAGCCGGCCGGCCCTCCGCGCAAGGATTGCAATGGCCGCAGGACGGCATGAAAACAAAAACGACGTGATCGCCCGCCGTCAGCTGATCAACGCCGGCGCCTGTCTCCAGCACCACGCCCGACGCCTCATGGCCAAGCGCCATCGGCACCGGTCGTGGCCGATCGCCATTGATCACCGACAGATCGGAATGGCACAGCCCTGCGGCTACCACCCGCACCAGCACCTCGCCTGGACCGGGGGCGGCAAGATCAACCTCCTCGATGGCAAGCGGTCTGGTGACATGGAAAGGGCGCTCCACAGGCGCTGATTTCAGCAAAGCCGCTTTGGTTTTCATGAGCTCATCCTGCATCGAGACGTTGCAAGCCTCTGCCGCGCGCGCCTGAAGGTCAAGCGATAGGCCGCAGTCCTGCTGCGCCGGCGCCAGTCAGCTCACAGAGAAACCAATTCTGGCACACACAGAATGAGCATAAAACTTTGATATAAAATAATAAATTTGACCTTTGTTCCACTACGTCCGACTGTCGTGAATGTGTCGCACAGGGCAGCTAGAGCGGAACCCGACCTGAATGAATCGGGAGGGATTCCCAAATCAGGCGGGAAGTGATTCATACTGTCTGCCGGATGGAGGCCGGCAGGCATGTCGAGAGCTCTGTCGGTCGATCTTCGGGTTCGTG
>JAKFVK010000258.1 GCA_021732205.1 Hyphomicrobiales bacterium
TCACGAAGACATAGCCGTCCATCTGCTTGATAATGCCGTAAACGGTCGACAGCCCGAGGCCCGTCCCCTTGCCCATTTCCTTGGTCGTGAAGAAAGGCTCGAAGATACGGTCGACAATTTCCTGTGGGATACCGCCGCCCGTATCGCCGAATTCGATGAGAACATAATCTCGCATCGACATCGCCGGAAAACCGTAGGACTCAACTTGTGCGGCTTCCACGTTCAGGGCTCTGATCGTCAGCCGGCCGCCGCCTGGCATGGCGTCACGCGCGTTGACTGACAAATTCATGACGATCTGGTCGAATTGCTGGCGATCTGCCTTGACGAACCAAAGACCGCGCGCGGTGTTGACATCAAGCGATACCTGCTCGCCAAGCGAGCGCCCCAGCAAAGCGCGCGCATCGGGAAGCGTCTGGCGCAGATCAAGGATTTTCAGCTGGCGATCCTGCTGACGTGCGAAGGCCAGAAGCTGGCTGACGAGCGCAGCCGCACGGTTGGCATTCTGCTTGATCTTGATGATGTTCTGGAAGGCGGGATCGCTGGGCACCAGATGTTCGTTCAGCACCTCTTCGCAGCTGAGAATGATGACGGTCAGCAGATTATTGAAATCATGGGCGATCGAGGCAGCGAGATTGCCGATCGCATTCATCTTCTCGCTTTGGGCGAATTGCGCCTGCAGTTTCCGCTGCTCAGTCGTTTCAACGCCAAAAATGAGTGCCGTTTCTCCATCCTTGTCCACTTCATCGACAGCCGCCATGTAAAAGCGCACCCAGCGCTCATCACGCGTTGCCAATTTGAGGTCGACGGGAGGAATGATCCCCTGGCCAGCCTTGGCAAGCCCCAGGGCGTTGTCAAATCCGGGCCGGTCGGCGTCCCCCACAGCCTCGACAAGGCGGCTTCCTTTGCTCGCGCGGTTGTCAAGCAAGCGGCCGAACGCCGCGTTGAAACGAACCACCCGCCCTGACGCATCAATTGAGGCAATCGCCATCGGCGCCGTATTGAAAAAGCGGGCGAAGCGTATTTCGGCAAGACGAAGCCCCTCGTCGATATCACCGACCGAGCCGGCGCTGCGATCAACGACCAGCGTGCGTGATGCGCCGGGCGTGCCATCAGCTGAATAGGACACGTGATGATAGACCCGCGACGGGCGGCTGCGCCCGTCGCGCCCGATAAAATCGATATCAAGAATTTCGCTGCGCACTTCCCCCGGGCGCGCGGCCGGCGCGATCATCATGCTCGCCTGCGGGTCGGACACAATGTCAGATACCCGCAACGTTCCAGCGGCCGCCTCGCCAAGATCAATCCCCAGCTGATTGGCGAGCGTCGCGTTGATATAGCCGATCGTGCCATCACCCTCGATCGACAGGAAGCCAGCCGGGGCGTGATCAAGATAATCGATGGCCTGCTGCAATTCCTCGACGATATTCTCCTGCTTCTCCCTTTGTCGGGTGACATCGGAAATCGTCCACAACGTGAGGCGTTTGCGCGCGCCGTCGGCAAAGGGTTGGGCATTGATCCTGAGCCATGTCGGCGCCGTTTTGCTGCCGCCGCGGCTGGTGACCCTCACCTCCTCGACAGCGCTGCGCCCCTGCTTGACCGCCATGTTGAGGCGATAGACGGCCTCCGCCATCAACGGTTCACCACCAAACGCCAGATGAATGGGGCGCGCGTCGCGCTCATTATCGGCGTCCGTCATCGCCAGATAGGCCTTGTTCGGCAAAACGATCCGGCCCGTACTGTCAGTCAAAAGGACACCATCGGGCATGTTGGTCAGCAGCGACGTCGCCAGATCACCACGGCGCGACCGCAGCCGCAAATCAACAAGCCCGATCCCTACCACCACCAGCGCCATCAGCCCGGCAACGGCAAACGCCGCCATCAACGCCCATACGAACGTACCAGCCGTCTCGCCCTGGAAGAAAACGAAGGCTGGCGCCGATATCAGCACCACGCAACCGATCACAGCCGCGATCCACAACGGCGTCGAACGATCGCCAGCATCGCTTATGGGTGCGGGTGCCATCACATGGGCATCAATATCAGTCATCGGCCAACCTGGGCAAGAATCAACGCGGTAATTCCGCTACAATGCGGTGCGTTCGCGCCAAATTCAATCGTCAGACCATCGCGCCCAAGTGCGCATCGCGCCCAAGCGCTGGCTGAACGCGAAGCAGCGATCCGCTCAGGCGTCAGCGAGCCGCCAGCGCGTCCATCGTCTCCTGCAGCGAATGGCGCGTGACCGGCACCACCAGCAAGGCGTCGATGCCGCTCTTGCTGCAGGCATCGATCGAGTGACGAGAACTGTCCATCGAGAGCGCGACAATCGGCACTTCACCCTTGCGGCTATCCAGTTGACGGATAGCCAGGGCAGAACTCAGCCCACAACAATCGGCATCACATATATCGACGAACACCATGGCGTAGTCACGATCCGCCATAGCCTGCAACGCACTCTCCTGCCCTGACACACAGTCGATCTGGCAATCAAGCGCACTCAGCAGATTGCAGAACTGACTGTTGAGCGCCGAGCCGACATCAGCGACCAGGACGTGACGCCGGCCCGATCCCAGCATACTGGCCGGGCCAAGATCGCCATGCACCAGCAAGCCGGCAGGCTCGAACATCGCCTCGCCGAGGCCAAGACCGGCGAAAGAAATATGCGTGCGCATATTGTCCGGCATCGATGACAGGCTCGTGCGCCTCTGGGCCATCAATTCCAGCTCGCTCAGAAGGCTAGCCGCGACATCATGAAGAGTGTCGATATCTGCAGCCCGCCATATCCGCGGCGTCTCCTCGATCGCGCACAAAGCACCGACCGTGACGCCGGATTCAAGCGTCAGCGGCACGCCAAGATAGGCAGCGATCGTCCCCTCGCGAACGACAGGGAGATCACGGCTCAACGGATGCGCGCACGCATCGTGGATCATCACCGGCTGAACGCTCTCGACCACATGGCGGCAGATACCCGCCGCAACCGGCATATGTCGCAGCTCATCGGTGACAACCAGACCCGACGCGCTGATGATGGTCTGAAAATGCCCGTCGATCAGGCTGACGAAAACACCGCTGGCGGAAAGTGCACGCTGGGCAACACGCGTCAGGCGATCAACACATAATGACGAAGACCCGACAAGATCGATAAGGGAGCGGACCTCATCGGAGCGCGGGGACATCAGCCATTTATGTCCGCCAGCGGCCGGGATTTCATCGTTGATCGTCACGTGCACATACCCTGCCTCGCCAATCATTGTTCCCCTCGAAAACCGCCCCCGAATCACCGCTTCATCGAAGCTAACATCAGCTGATTCGGCGCTCAAACACCGATTCGGCTCCGTTCGTTTTTGGCGGGTGCACCACTGACTTTGGCCGCGCCGGCTTTATTGCTGCCAGCGCCGCGGCGCGTTTTTCAACGACATGACAAAGCCGATGACCTGCGCCACCGCCTTGTACTGCTCGACCGGGATTTCCTCGTCGATGTCGATTGAAGCGTGGAGAACGCGGGCCAATGGCGGATTTTCAACAACCGCAACTCCTGCCTCCTTCGCCACTTCCCTGATTTTGAGGGCGAGCGAATCAACGCCTTTGGCGATACAGATGGGCGCCTGCATCCCTTGCTCATATTTCAAAGCGACCGCAAAATGGGTCGGGTTGGTGATCACGACGGTCGCCTTCGGCACCTCGGCGATCATGCGCCGCCGCGCCCGCTGTCGACCGATCTGGCGCACCCTTTGCTTGAATTCAGGCGACCCTTCCTGCTGCTTGACCTCGTCACGCAATTCCTTGCGCGTCATGCGCAGGCGCTTGCGCCATTTGAAGTACTGATAAACGTAATCGCCGATAGCGATGAGGAAGAGGATCGACAACACGCTGGAGAGCATCGATATCGTCAGATCGCTCGAAGCGGTAAGATAGTCGATAGCATTCGAGGCGATCAGCGTCTCCAGACGGTCGCGCTGCGGCCACAGCGCAAAGCCGATCGCCACCCCCACGACGATCAGCTTCACGAGCCCCTTGAGGAAATTGACGACGCTATCGAGGGAAAACAGCCGCTTCGCGCCGGAGAACGGGTCGACTTTGGAAAATTTCGGAGTGATCGGATCATACGACCAGACAAAGGAATGCTGCAGGAGATTGGCACCGATACCGATGACAAAAAGCGCCATCAGCGGAAGCGCGATCGCCCCCGAAACCCCCAGCAGGAGATCACCGAACAATTTGTGTAAATGCTGTGGATCCGTGGGGATAGCATGGGCATTCGCCAGGATCGGCGATAAGCGCTGCGTTAACGACGTCAGCATGCCGGGAAAGGTGGCGCTGATCAGCAGGGTCGCGCCAAACAGTCCCAGGAACACGGGGATTTCCTGGCTTTTGGCAACATCTCCACGCTTTCGCGCGTCATCGAGCTTTTTTTGCGATGGTTCTTCTGTCTTTTCACTGTCATCATCTTCGTCAGCCATGGCCTACCTTTCGAGGAAGTAGCGGTAGGCTTCTTGGACATGCATCGAATACCAGCTGAGCATCGTCGCCATCACTGCCATCAGCAGAAGAAAACCGGCGACGATTTGCGCCGGCAGGAGCAGGAACAGAATCTGCAATTGCGGCACCAGCCGTGACAGCACGCCAAGCGCCACCTGAAAAACCAGCCCCGAAACAATAAAAGGCGCCGACAACTGGATTGCCAGCTTGAAGCTGCCGACAAACACCGTGAGCGCCGCTTTGACGAAATCATCGCGCGGCAGATTGAGCGTCGGCTGGAACACTTTGTAGCTGTCGTGGATCGCCCCCAGCGCCAGATGGTGAAGGTCGGTGGCAAAGACAAAGGCGGTGGCAACAAGCGTCATGAAATTTGCCAGCAACGCACTCTGCCCGCCTTGCGAGGGGTCGAGCTGGGTGATGAAAGACAGGCCTATCTGCTGGGCAATGATGGTGCCGGCAGCTGACATCGCCATGGAAATGAAGCGCAGGACAAGACCGATGAAAAGACCCACCAGGATTTCGTGAATGAGAACCGCCAGCAGGGATTGCAGATTGGCCGGTGTCGGCCCGAGCAGGGGCTGGACGATCGGCAGCATGATCAGGGTGATTGCCAGCGCCAGCGCCAGCCGCAGCCGAGCCGGAAAGAACTGCTCCCCATAGCCCGGCAGCAGCATCAACATCGAGCCGATACGGGCGAAGGCGAGCATGAAAGCCGCGGCTAATGCCGGCAGCAGCTCAAGCGCCAGCGTCACCGTTCAGCCTGCGATGATCTTCTGGGCCAGGCGGTTCATAAATCCTCCCATCGCCGAACTCATGAATGGCAGGGCGATCAGCAGGGTGAGAAAGATAGCCAGCGTCTTTGGCACAAAGGAAAGCGTTTGTTCCTGGATCTGCGTAAGGGCTTGCAGCAGTCCGATCGCCAGTCCAACGATCAGCGCGACGGCCATCGATGGCGCGGAGACGATCACCAGCGTCTGCAGGCAGTCGCGGGCAATGTCGAGCACTTCCGGTCCGGTCATGGTGTCCTCTCCGCTGCGTATCGCCGTCTAGATCGGCATGCGCAGGATTTCCTCGTAGGCATTGATGACGCGATCACGCACGGAAACCAGAGTCTCTAACGCCACTTCTGATTCGGCAACTGCCGTCACCACATTAACCAGATCAGCCTTGCCATTGGCAAATGCGCGCGATTGCGTCTCGGCCTGACGCGCCTGTTGCGCCACCGCACCTATACTGTCGCGCACCAGACTGGCGAAATCACCGCCCGCCGGCTTGTTGCCAATACCAATCGGGCTTGAACCGGAAACGCCGTCATTGAGGCGTGCGAGCGCCTGATAGGCACTTGCTGCTGCGCCAGGAGTTGTAACCATATCGATGTTCTCCCTTCAGGATGACGGCCTCAGCCGCGCAGGATTTCCAGCGTGCGCTGGATCATGCGCCGCGTGTTGGTAATGACGTTGAGATTGGCCTCGTAGGAGCGCTGCGCCTCGCGCAGATCGACCGTTTCGATAGCCGTGTTGACATTGGGATATTTGACATAGCCGCGCGCATCCGCCGCCGGATGCCCCGGCTGGAATCGCTCGGAGAAATTGGTTTTGTCGGTTTCGACCGGGCCAAGAGCCACCAGCTTGCCTCCGCTTTCGCGATCAAGCGCGGATTGGAAGGTGGTGATGCGCCGGCGATAGGGATCGCTGTCGGGAGTGGTCGCGGTCGAATCGGCGTTGGCGATATTTTCGGCAATAACGCGCATGCGGCCAGCCTGGGCTTTGAGGCCGGAGGCAGCGGCGGCAATCGAACGGGACAGATCCATCTATTCCTCCTTCCGCCTTATCGGCGTCCAATGGCAGTCCGCAGGAGGCCGATACCCTTTTGATAGAGAGTCGCAGCTGCCTGATAATCGGCCTGGTTTTGGCCAAGTTTCAGCATTTCATCTTCGAGCACGACGGCGTTTCCGCTTGGCCGCGTCTCGAAAACGGAGGCTTTGGTCGCTTCCCCTCCCGAGACGCCGGGTCCAAAGCTCGTCAGATGCTGGCCGTTTGTTCGTCGCGGCGCCAGCGCTTGCGGTACTTCGAAGGTCAGCGTCTTGAGATCGCGCGCCTTGAACCGGGGTGTATCGGAATTGGCAACGTTCTCCGCCAGGATATTCTGGCGCTCATTATGCCAGTGCATCTTGGTCTTGAGCATCGACAGCAGCGACGTTTCATTGACGGCCATCCTGTCCTCCTCGCGACGAGCCACGTCCAACCCGGCAAATTTTGCCGGGTGTATGGTTAATTTTTCGTTACCAAGAACGGAAATCAGGCCGAGCCGTTAACCAATCGACGGTTTTCTGTTAAGGAATCGCTTTGCACGTTGCGATGCGTGGACTGCTTGTGCCGTGCTGGGACAGTGCGCTACGTCGGCATCGTCGCAACAAGACATGGTCCTCATTTTGCAGGACGCCACCGGGAAGAGGAATGCCGTGCGGGAATTATGGGGTCAGTTGCCGTTTCTCGTGCAGGTGCTGCTGGCGCTTGCGTTTGTGCTTGCGCTGGTTGCGGTCATTTTCTTCCTGATACGCCGTTTCAGCGATGCCGCGGCCACCAAGGCGAACGGGCGGGCGCGCCAGCCGCGATTAGGCGTGATCGATGTCGCCAACATCGACGGGCGCCGTCGTCTGGTGATCATACGCCGCGATGCGGTCGAGCATCTTCTGATGATCGGCGGCCCGAACGACGTGGTGATCGAATCCAATATCATCCGGGCGCAGAACCCCGCACAATTGCGCGAGGGGCGCAGCGCCCAGCTGGGTCCGGTCGATGAGGCCGACAGTGCGCCAGCCCCCGCGCTCACTCCGGCCCTGCGCGATCTGCCGGCTGCGCCGCAGGCAAAGCCGGCTCCCCGCATCGACACCAGGCTGCCCGAGCCCAAGCGTGCAACCGTGGCGACGCCCGAACCCGCCCGCGCCGCGCCA
>JAKFVK010000194.1 GCA_021732205.1 Hyphomicrobiales bacterium
ATACGCGGCGCCTGGCTGGTCGGGCCGATGAAGAGGCCCGAGAACAGATAGGAGAGGCTGGGATGGCGCTGCCAGTGCAGGATGAAGCTGCGCAACAGGTCGGGCCGGCGCAAAAACGGGCTGTCGCTGACTTTCGCCCCGCCCAGCACCACGTGATTGCCGCCGCCCGTTCCAGTGTGGCGGCCATCGATCATGAATTTGTCAGCACCCAGACGGCATTGCCGGGCCTCTTCATAAACGGCGTGCGTGGTGGCGACGCATTCACCCCAATTTGATGCCGGGTGGATATTGACCTCGATGACGCCGGGATCGGGAGCGACCCTGACGACGTTGAGCCGCGGATCGGCAGGTGGTGCGTAACCCTCGATATGGACCGGCAGCCCAAGCGCGCGGGCTGCGGTCTCGGCGGCGCTCACCAGTTCGAGATAATCCTCTACCTGCTCAACCGGCGGCATGAAAATGCACAAGCGGCCATCGCGCGGCTCGACACAGATGGCGGTGCGCACCTTGCCATCGACCGCCTCGAAGGATTGTTCGATGCGCTCCTGTATGGCGCTGGCTGCGGTGAAATGGGCCGCTGCCTGCTCGCGGGGTGCAGCCGCGCGCGGCGCAAATTCCGGCAGCGCACCGAACTCCTGCGATGGATCGGCGGGATAGACATACGGGTATTCGGCAGGTGGTACATAAGGCAACGCGCCCAACGGCAGACGATACCCTGCCGGGCTGTCGCCGGGCACCAGAAACAGATGCGCGCGCCGCAGTGACCAACGCTCCGAACGCCAGCGGGGGCGCGCATCCCTGGCCTGCCAGCGCTGGATCGGCAGCACATAGCCGGTCGGTTTGGTCAGGCCATGGGCGAAGACACGGGCCATGCGGTGACGTTCTTCCGCATCCTCAAGTCTGGAGTTTTCCGGCGTGACGTTTTCGGGAAGATTACTCTCCTTGAGGAGCCATTGGGCAGGATCCTCATAGGCTGGAACGATCGTGTCGTTGCTGACGCCTAACGCCTCGGCCATGGCGGTGAGGACGGCCTGGGCATCGCTCGGCGCGACGAGGGTTGGCGTGGCTTCGCGGGCGATCAAACCTTCATCGTGCCAGATCGGCTTGCCATCGCGCCGCCAGTAAAGCGAAAACGTCCAGCGCGGCAGGGTTTCGCCAGGATACCATTTGCCCTGACCATAATGCAGAAAGCCACCTGGCGCGAATTTCTCGCGCAGCCGCCTGATCAGCGTATCGGCAAGCGCCCGCTTGTGCGGGCCGACAGCGTCAGCGTTCCATTCCGCACTTTCAAAATCATCGATGGAGACGAAGGTCGGCTCGCCTCCCATCGTCAAGCGCACATCGCCATCGTCCAGCGCGGCGTCAACTTTTTGCCCCAGCGCATCAAGCGCTGCCCATGCCTCATCCGAAAAGGGCTTGGTGATGCGTGGATGCTCCGCCACCCGGCGCACCTGCATATCGAACGCGAAATCGACGTCAGCCGCGCTGGCGAGGCCGGCAATCGGCGCGGCGTTGCGATAATGCGGGGTCGCCGCGAGCGGTATGTGGCTTTCGCCTGTCAGCAAACCGGAGGTTGGATCAAGGCCGATCCAACCGGCGCCGGGAAGATAGACCTCCACCCAGGCATGGAGGTCGGTGAAATCAACGCTCGTGCCCGGTGGTCCATCAATGGCCACGAGATCGGGCTTCAGCTGGATGAGATAGCCGGACACAAAGCGTGCAGCAAGACCGAGATGGCGCATGATCTGCACCAGCAGCCAGCTTGAATCACGGCACGATGCCTGCCGGCGTTCCAGCGTTTGTTCGCCCGACTGGACGCCTGGCTCCATGCGGATGACGTAACCAATCTCACGGGCGATGCGGGCGTTGAGGCCGACGATAAAATCGACGGTGCGCTGTCGCTCGCGCGGGATGGTGGTGAGAAAAGCGGAAAGGAGCGGCCCTGCCGCTTCGGCGCGACGGTAAATGTCGAGGTCAGGGCCGATATCCTCCGGGTAGGCGAAGGGCCAGAACTCAGCGCTTTCCTCGACGAAGAAATCGAACGGGTTATAGACCGTCATGTCGGCCACCAGATCGACTTCGATCTTCAATTCCCGGACCGGCTCGGGGAAGACGAAGCGTGCCATCCAATTGCCGTAAGGGTCTTGCTGATGGTTGACGAAGTGGTTGGCCGGACTGACCTTTAAACTATGCGAGATCACCCGCGTGCGGCTGTGCGGGGCCGGGCGGAGCCGGATGAGCTGGGGGCCAAGTGTGACCGGGCGATCATACCGGTAATGAGTAAGGTGATAGATACTGGCCTTGATCGACATGGAACCCCGATATTGACGCCCGCGGAACGGCTGGCAGTGTACATGTTTTATGGCGTTGCACTATGCTGATGCGGCGACGAACCGCTCTACGGTTTGGCGGCACCACCTTCCACGATACCAGCCAATGCTGCCTCGACCGCGTTTTGAAAACGGGACAGTTCGCCGATGTCATGGGCCAGCAGCAGCGCCAGCCGGGTTAAAAACAGCGCCTCGGCGTCAGGCCCCGCGCCGTCAATCGCTGTCGCCAGAAGCTCGTAGGTCGCTTCCATCTCGTCAAACGGCATGGTGGTCATGACAGGGCAACTCCAAGACAGCGGCCGGCAGTGGTCAGGATTTCATCGCTGATGAGGTTGGCCCAGCGCCCGGCGACATGAAGATCAGGGCGCAGAAGATAGATCGCGCCATCAGACGCGGCGAAGCTTGCAGACAGATCGCCATCAGCGTCGGCAATGGCGATTGCTGGCGCATCAGCGCCCACGTCGCCAATGATGAGGGCCGTGAGCCGCCGGTCGAGCGCTGCGAGCGCGCCGATCAGCGCTGCTTCCTCGCTGCTGAGGCCTCTTTGTCGAAAGATCATGAGCGTTAGCCCATCGCCCGCATGATCCAGCAGATGGGTCCCATCAGAAAGGCGCGGATTGGGAGAGGCTGCGCCGCACACAGGCCCGCCGGCGAACGCGCTGTCTCGCCCCGGATAGGGCGTGAGCTGGCTTGCCCCATAGGTATAGGGCTGCATCTGCCGGGGATTGGCCAGCGCGCGCGGAAATTCGTGATCAAGGCTGAGCGACAGCGCCGCATCACGCGCCAGCCGCCAGCCGCGTGTCGGCGGTGTCATGAAGCGCGTGCTTTTGGTGGCGTTGGCAAAAACATCGAGTGTTGCTCCGCGCCGCTCCGGCGAATAGCTGTCGAGAAGAGTCCCATCGGCTTCCCCCAACACCACCAGCGCCAGCTTCCAGCCGAGATTATGCGCATCCGCCAGACCATTATTGAGGCCGCGCACGCCGAAGATCGGCACGATATGGGCGCTGTCGCCGATGAAGAACACGCGCCCGTGACGATAGTCATCGAGCAGCAGCGTGTTGGCGGAATAGATACTCCACCATTCAAGTGCCCACGGGCCGGTATGGCCGATCTCCTCGAGGATCGCTGCCACGCGGGCGCGGATATTTTCCTCGCGGGTCGCCTCCTCGGCGCTTTCGTCCTCGCGCAATTGATAATCGACACGCCAGATATTGTCGGGCTGGCGGTGGATCAGTACGGTCCCGCCGGGATTGCTTTTAGGCTCGAACAGCGCCCGCCGCTCAGTCGGGAAATCATGGTCCATCTGAACGTCGGCAATGACGTAGCGGCCTTCATAATTCTCGCCCTTGAGGCGCAGGCCAAGCTTCGAGCGCAGCGATGAGCGCGCGCCGTCAGCGGCCAGCACATAGTCAGCGTCGAGATGATAGGTGCCGTCGGGAGAGACAATCTCGAGGCGCACGCCACCAGATTCGCTTGCAATGCCGGTGCATTCGCTCAGCCAGCGCATATCGATCAGCGGAGAGGCGGCGATGGCGTCATGGAGAAATTTTTCGACATATTGCTGCTGGAGATTATACATCGGCAGATATTTTTCATGGGCCGGATGGGGCATATCGAGGCGGAAGAATTGCCGCCCCTTGTAATAGCTGCGCCCGAAGCGCCAGCCGAGCGCCTTGTCGATGAAGGGTTTCACCACGCCGATGCGCTCGAAAACATGCATGCTCGCCCGCGCGATACAGGTGGCGCGCGAGCCGTCGTTGAACGTCTCCTTATTGTCCAGGAGAACCGAGGCGACGCCGTAGCGTGCAAGCGTCAGCGCCGCCGTCATGCCAATCGGACCCGCGCCGACGATCACCACCTGATGGTGCCGGGCAACGCCGTCGATTTCCGGTGCGCGTTTTGCTGCGAAGCGCGGATAATCGAAATAAAGCGAGTCGTAGGTCGAACGCCCGGCCGGCCGCATGCTCTCTCCCTGTCGCTGTGAAGGGCCGGGGGAAGGTTACGACCGGCGATGCGCCATATGCAACAGCTTCGGCCGCGATGATACCGGCCAATGCCTTGTCGTGGTTTGGAAAATGGTGCCGCTTAGGTGACTCGAACACCTGACCCCATCATTACGAATGATGTGCTCTACCAACTGAGCTAAAGCGGCATCGCGGAGCAAGGCTCCGCCGCGCGGTTCTCATAGGCGCAGCCGTGGTTTTTGGCAAGAAGGCTTCGCCGCGATCGCCTCCCTAATAGGTCGGCCGGCTGCGCTGCGAGCCAGCCTTGTCAGTCGCATCAGGCGGGCCGGGATCATCGGGGATAAAGAGCGGCTTTGGTACCGGCTGCGGCATAGGGGCGGCGGGTGTGAGCCTGGCCGGGGACACAAAGCCCTGTGGTTTCGGATCGCGGGGGTGCATCACGGGAGGCGGCAAAGCTTCCGGTGGCGCTGCGGGCACGTGAGGCAGGACAATCACCGGCTGGTCTGTCTCGGCCGACATCGCCGGCGCCTGCCACACAAAGGCATCGAGATCGCCCGAGACAGGCGATACCGGCAGCCAGCGGTCCGAGACGATACCATCGGCCGTCCATGCCGGATCAGCCGGCGCAAGGGCTGCCCGCTGCAGCCATTCACGCCCTTCGCCCTCCTTGCCCTCCGCCTCGGCCAGGCGGGCAAAGAACAGACAATGGCGCCGCGTCGGCTGGCCGGGGATCGACTGCAGGGCGGCGAGCGCTGCGGCAAAATCGCGGGCCTCCATATGAGCGGTTGCCATGGCAAAAATGCTTTCGCGGTCGTCGGGCGCCAGCTTCAGGAGGGTTCTGGCGCGCTTGACGCGATCCTGCGCCGAATCACCGATGCGCGCATGGGCATAGGCATCCGCCAGTTCCGGGTGCGGACCAAGGCGCCAGGCGGTTTCGATGATCCTTGACGCCCGGGCGACTTCACCGGTCTCCGCCAGAAGATCAGCCGCCAGGACGGCAGCCGGCACCAGATCAGGCGCGGCGTGATGCGCCTCGAGGGCAAGGGCGCGCGCCTGGGTACGGTCGTGGGCAGCCATGTCGATTGCCTTTCCGGTCAGGACGACGGCTTTCAGACGCTTCGCCTTGTCGCGGCTCAAGATGCGCTGATCTGCCTGCCGGCTGAGCGTTGCCATCGCTCCGTCCCAATCATGGCTGCCCGCCTGATAGGCAAGGGTGGCGTGGGCTGCCCATGGCAAATGCGATTTGTGGGCCAGCGCTTTTTCGGCATGGTTGCGGGCCCGCACATGGTCACCCTCGCGCCGTGCCTCAACGTAAAGCCCACGCAGGCCGAGCGCCATCGTCTCGTTGCTGTCAAGCATGGCGCGGAAGCTTGCCTTGGCCGCCTCGCGATCGCCCGCGAGCTGGGCGGCCTGGGAGCGCAGGAGAAGCGCCAGCGGCTTCACGCCAACGAGGCGGTCGGCCTCGCGCGCCGCTTTCTGAGCGGCTGCCGCATCGCCCGCTCCCACCGCCACAAGCCCTCGGGAGAGCGCCGCCAGGCCCTTGTCCTGGACGCGCGTGTGCAGGCGTTGGCGCAAATGTCGCGGCGAGCGCAAAAAGAGCATCAGCAGGCGCCAGGCTAATGCCGTGATGGCGCTAACGCTCACGAGCGCCACCACCGCGACGGCTGTCGAGGTCTCGATGAGATAGCCAAACCAGGTCACAGCAATGACACCGGGATGATCAACCAGCCAGGCGACAGCGAAGGCAAGTCCGCAGAGGCAAGCGGCAGCAATGATGAGCCTCACCATGATCGATCACCCCCGTCTCGGCAGGGATTTGACCAGATCGGCAATCACCCTGGCAAGCAGCGTATCGGCCATCACCCGCTGGCGCAGTCCCTCCGCGAGCGGTCCCGCTGCAGCCTGCATGGGTGCGGGCAGAGCTGACATTTCCTCGGCGGCGCCAGCGACGTCGCCACGCTGCAGCCGCACCTCGAGGCGCGCCAGACGCTGGCCAGGGTCAACACCCGCCACGTCGCCCACCGGGCGCACGCGCACCAGTTTGGCGAAAGATTGCTGGAGCTGGTCGACCACGCCATCAGGTTTGCGCTGAAGGCTGTCGAGCATCAGCGTCACGCGCTCGCTGAGCAGATCGGCGAGCTGGCGCGGCGTTGGCACGCCGCTGGCCGCGGCTGGTGACAGCTTGTCAACGACTTCAGCCGAAAGCCCCAGTCCGCGCGCCGCCTCAAGCTCACTCACATAGGTCTGCCCGCGATCCACCGCCGCCTTGAGAAGGTCGGCCGCAACCAAAAGCAGGGCCGCCGGCTCCCCGCCACCATTTGCGGATCTAGCAGTGACATCACGGCGCAGCGTCGCGATTTCGGCTGCAAGCTGGCTGTTATCGGCGGCAGCAATTTTCTGTTCCAGCCCGGCCAGGCTGTGGCGCAGGCTCGCAAGATCGTTAAGGCCGGCATTCGCTGTTGCCGGCGCGCCGGCAAGGCGCGCTTCGATGGCGCTGACATTCTGCCTGAGAGCCGCCAGATCGTCGGCGAGTTTGGTTGTTCCGCTGCCATCTGCCGCAGGCGCTGGCCGCGCCTCGACTGCGCGAAGTCGCTTTTCCAGTGCCGTCACGGCTGCGGCAGCGTCATCGCTACCCGTATTTGACGTGCCGTCCCCCAGCAGCCACAGACCGGCCATCCCGATAATGGTTGCCGCCAATGCGCCCGCTACGGCTCCTGCGATGACGGGCCTGACCAGGGAGAGAGAGGCCGCAGCCATGCCAGTCCCCGCCGCCGCATCGCCTGTCGCTGGTGATGCATCGGTCGACGTGTTGTCTCCTGTGCTCACCGCCAGCGCTGGCTGCGGTGCGGGATGATCTGCAGGCTTCGGGTCGGGTATGGCCATGGCCTCGCCGTCGATCACCGGCGCTGCGCGCGCGCGGGATGACCGTCCTGTGCCTTTTGGGGGTTTGTTGTGCTCATCGCTCATCGCTTTTCCCCTTTTGTCTCGCCATTGGACGACAGGTCCGCCTGTGGCAACAGCGCCAGCAAGGCGGCTTCACTGGCGTGTGGCGCGATGCGCAAGCCGCCGAACATGTCTAGCGGCAGTTTCGTTGAAATGTGTGACGAAAGACAATAGGCGATCATGGGGCGAC
>JAKFVK010000050.1 GCA_021732205.1 Hyphomicrobiales bacterium
CACGAACCCGAAGATCGACCGACAGAGCTCTCGACATGCCTGCCGGCCTCCATCCGGCAGACAGTATGAATCACTTCCCGCCTGATTTGGGAATCCCTCCCGATTCATTCAGGTCGGGTTCCGCTCTAGCTGTAAGAAAAATCGACAAACAAAAGGATCGAGCGTGTACAGAGAGGGTAATCGGCTGACAGTGCCGCGTTTTGTGCGGGCTCTCAGGCGGCTTTCAGTTTGGGCTGTTTCGGCTTTTTTGTCACCTCCTTGGTCTGGGGCTTCGGCAGGCCATCGGTGAAGGCCTGGATGGACGTCCTGCCGTCGATGCGACGCAAACGGAATTGAACCAGCGATCACCGGCCAGACTGATAATCGGATGCCAGTTGTGCGCAAAGCTCCTGATTGTTGCGCGGCTGCGGATGATCGATCTTAAACGAACGCGTCACCACACCACCGGCTGATTCATTCACGCCAATCCATCCGACCTCTCGCCAAAGAAATGGGATTGCGGTCCATGTGCGATAAAGGCTACCCTTGTAGCCGCTGTCGGTGAACGCAGCGCCCCATAGAGTTACGCGACATGTAAGCCGGTCGCCGATCTGCTCGACATAGACAGGCTCGCGCTTCGCGTCTTCGAGAATGAACAACAGACCGAGCATGCCAATCGTCGCGGCGAGAAGACCGCAGCAGATAGGCATTGCTGTCATGACGGTCGCAATCCACCGCAGACTTCTTCTCCGCAGTTGCAGACAAGATAAAAAGATCGCGAAATAACCGAAGTAACAGATTATGATCCAAAGGATGTTCGCTATGCTCGCGATGAAGCTGATACGTAGCGCGTCTGTAATCGGCGTGAGGAGTATCAAGAGGGCAGCCGCGAGCGCCCACCAATTTGGCCATCGTCCTTCAGCCAGATGGAACGCCAGCATGACGATCGGCGGCAGAACGAGCAGCATCAGGACGACTATAAAAAACATCTGGAAAATCCTTGGAGCGGAATAAGCCCCGTCCTTGCAAAAATGGAAAGAAAAAATCAGTTTGGAGGAAAGTTTGCTTTCCGTTTCTCTCGGTAGCTTCCTGCTTCCAACCATTCACACCATCTCGCGCAACGTCTCTCTGGCAATAATCAGGCGCTGGATTTCCGACGTGCCCTCATAGATGCGAGTGATGCGGGCATCCCTGGCATGGCGCTCGACGGGTGAGGAGCGCAGATAGCCAGCACCCCCGAACATCTGCACGGCGGTATCCGTTGCCCGCCCTGCTGCTTCGGATGCAAAGAGTTTTGCCATCGAGGCAGCTTTCGCAAACGGAAGCCTGGCTTCTTTCAGGCGAGCGGCCTCCAGAATGAGAAGGCGGGCTGCCGCCAGATCAACCTCGCGGTCAGCCAGCACCCATTGCAACCCTTGAAAATCCGCAAGCTTCTTGCCGAACTGTTCGCGGGCGATGAGATGATCCTTGGCCTTGTCCATAGCCGCGCGTGCGATGCCAAGGGCAAGCGAGGCAACCCCGATGCGCCCGCCTGCAAGCTCGGCAACGGCGATACGGAAGCCATCATTCTCTGCGCCCATGAGCGCATCTGCCGGAACACGGCAGCCATCGAACGTCACCGGATTGGTCGATGAGCCGGTCTGGCCGGTCTTGTGTTCAGCCTTGCCGATCACCAGCCCCGGCGTGTCCGCCTCGACGAGAAAGCAGGAGACGCCCTTGCCTTTGGGGGCGTTGGGATCGGTTACCGCCCACACGACAAACAGGCCGGCATATTCAGCCGAGGTGATGTAGAGTTTCTCGCCGTCCAGAATAAAATGATTGCCATCGCGCCGCGCTTTCGTGCGCAAGCCCGCCGGATCAGAACCAGCGCCTGCTTCGGTCAGGCAGAAGGCGCCGGCGGAATAAGCGCCGCTTGTCAGCCGCGGCAAATAGCGCTGGCGCTGTTCCTGGGAACCGACCGTCTGGATGATTTCCGCTACCATATTGGTAACGGATGTCGTGACGGCGGTCGCGGCGCAGGCATATCCCAGCTCTTCGATCGCCAGCGCGAAGGCGACCGTTCCGGCCTCGCTGCCGCCATAGGCGCTGTCGATGCCAAGCCCCATGAAGCCATTCTCGGCCAGGATCTTCAGGTTGGCGAGCATGCCATCGCGTCCCTCGCCACGGTCAAGCCGCTCGGCCAAAGGCGCCAGACGCTCATCGGCGATGCGTCGCGCCGTATCGCGCACCATGGTCTGCGCCTCGCTCAATCCCGATAGGAAGTCTGTCACTGCATTCGTCCCGCCTTGCGCAACCGTGTTGAGGTTGCTCCTCATCCGGTTTTGAGCATAGGCTGAGACGTGCTTTTTCGCCTAGGGGTCTGGTGCGCGCCGCCAATCCCGTTCCCGCGAGGTTCTTCATGACCCAGATCGCCATGCCCCAGCCTGATCCGCTTATTCTAGCCAAGCGGGAGCGCATTATTGCCGGATTGAAGGAGCGTGTGCCGGCGCAATGGGTGATCACCGAAGAAGATGAACGCCGGCCCTATGAGACCGATGCGCTGACCGCCTATCGCCGCCTGCCTCTGGCAGTCGTGCTGCCGGGCTCAACCGAGGAAGTCGCGGCCATATTGTCGTTCCTGTCACGCGAGGGGGTGAAGATCATTCCGCGCGGTGCCGGTACCTCGCTCTCGGGCGGCGCCCTGCCGCAGGAAGACGCGGTGGTGGTGGGTGTCGGGCGATTGAACAAGGTGCTGGACGTCGATTTCACCAACCGCACCGCGCGGGTTCAAAGCGGCATCACCAACCTGGCGGTAACCACCCATATTTCGCCCGATGGTTTTTTCTACGCGCCCGACCCCTCCTCGCAGCTCGCCTGCACGATTGCCGGCAATATCGCCATGAATTCGGGCGGCGCGCATTGTCTCAAATACGGCGTCACCACCAACAACATCCTGGGTGTGCGCATGGTGCTGCTTGATGGCACCATCGTCGATTTCGGCGGCGAGACATTCGACCAGCCGGGCTATGACTGGCTGAGCCTCGTCATTGGCTCGGAAGGTCAGTTCGGCATCGTCACCGAGGCGACCTTGCGCATCTTGCGCGCCTGCGAAGGGGCGCGCCCCTGCCTGCTTGGCTTCGACAAGGTGGAGGATGCCGGTGCCTGTGTCGCTGCCATCATCGCCTCTGGCATCATTCCAGTCGCGATTGAATATATGGACCAGACCGCGATCAGAATCTGTGAGGATTTTGCCCATGCCGGCTATCCGCTCGATGTTGCCGCCATGCTCATCGTCGAGGTTGAGGGCGCGGATGCCGAGATCGACGTCCTGCTGACGCATATCGAGAAGGTGGCACGCGAGAACGGGGCGCGGATTGTCAAAGTATCAAAGTCTGAGGCGGAGAGCGCCGCCATCTGGAAGGGCCGTAAATCGGCTTTTGGCGCCACCGGCCGCATTGCCGATTATCTGTGCATGGATGGCACGATTCCCACCGGCCAATTGCCTTATGTCCTGACACGCATCGGCGAGATTGTCGCCCATCACCGCCTCAGGGTCGCCAACGTCTTTCATGCCGGTGATGGCAACCTCCACCCGCTCATTCTGTTTAATGCCAATGATGTCGACGAACTCGAGAGAGCCGAGCAGGCGGGCAATGAAATTCTCGAACTCTGCGTCGAAGTCGGCGGCTGTCTCACCGGCGAACACGGAGTTGGCATCGAGAAGCGCGATCTGATGGAAAAGCAGTTCACACCTGTCGATCTAGACCAGCAGATCCGTGTGAAATTGCTCTTCGACCCTGATTGGTTGCTCAATCCGGCGAAGGTTTTTCCGTTGAACCTCCACCCTCTCCCACTTGGTCGCGCCGCATGAGCGCATCGTCTCTCGCGCCGCAAAATTCGCTGGAAGTGGCATCGATCGTTCGCGATGCTGCGGCAAGGCGTCAGTCAATCGAGATCATCGGTGGTGGCAGCAAGCGGGCGCTTGGCCGCCCGCTCGACGCGGCAATCACAGTTGATGTGAGCGGGCTTTCCGGCGTCACGCTTTATGAGCCGGCCGAACTTGTGGTCAGTGCCCGGTCCGGTACGCCGCTGCAACACGTCACTGATCTTCTGGCGCAAAAAGGTCAGATGCTGCCTTTCGAGCCGGCGGATTATCGCCCGCTGCTGGCAAGTACGGGGGAGCCCACCATCGGCGGCATGGTGGCTACCAATCTCTCCGGCCCGCGCCGCCTGCATGTCGGTGCCTGCCGTGATGCCATCATCGGTTGCAAATTCGTCAATGGCCGCGGCGAGGAGATCGTCTCGGGCGGGCGGGTGATGAAGAACGTCACCGGCTATGACATCGGTCGTGCCATGGCCGGGGCCTATGGCACGCTGGGCGTCCTCACCGAAATCACCTTCAAGGTTCTGCCGCGCTCTCACGCGACCCTGACGCTGGTCTACGAGGGTTTGAGTTGCGACAGGGCGGTGGCGTTGATGAGTGCGGCCGTCGCCTCGCCCTTTGAAGTCACCGCCGCCGCGCATATCGCTGAGGGCAATCGCGCGCGCACCTGCCTGAGGCTTGAAGGGTTTGACGCCTCGATCACCTATCGCGCCGGGCGCCTGATTGAGGATCTTGCTGAATATGGACAACCGCAGCGCCTCGATGCGGCGCCAAGCAAGGGGCTGTGGCGCGAGATCGGCGAGGCGCGGTCCATCATCGAGCCTGCTGACCATGTCGTCTGGCGCCTGCAGATGCCGCCAAGCCGGAGCGCCGCCCTGGTCAATTCCCTGCGGGCGATGATGGATGTAAGCGTTCTGTATGATTGGGCGGGCGGCCTGGTCTGGCTATCGCATGCGCCGGGCGATGATGTGACGGCAGTCCGCACGGCAGCAAAAGCCGGTGGCGGTCACGCGACGCTCATCCGCGCCGGTGAGGCCCTGCGCCGGCGCCTCTCTCCATTCGAGCCTCAGGCGCCAGCGGTTGAAAAACTGGCACGCGGCCTCAAGCACGCCTTCGATCCGGCGGGTATTCTCAATCCCGGCCGCATGTATGCGGGGATATAATCATGCAGACGTCATTCTCGCTCGCCCAGTTGGCTGATTCTGACACGCGCGAATCCGAAAAGATCCTGCGCACCTGCGTTCATTGCGGCTTCTGCACCGCCACCTGTCCGACCTATCTGTTGCTGGGCGATGAACTCGACAGCCCGCGCGGGCGCATCTACCTCATCAAGGATATGCTGGAGAACGGCAAGAAGGCGACGGTCGAGGTGGCACGCCATGTCGATCGCTGCCTCTCCTGCCTGTCCTGCATGTCGACCTGCCCGTCGGGCGTACATTACATGCATCTCGTCGACCATGCGCGAAAGCACATCGAAGAGACGCTCCCGCGCCCCTTCGCTGACCGCTTGATGCGCGCCGTTCTGGCGACGGTCCTGCCGCGCCCCGAACTCTTCCGCCTGTCGCTCTTTGCCGCAAGGCTGGCAAGGGTGACCAGCCCGCTTCTCGCTGCCCTGCCGTTCCAGTGGGCGAAACGCACCGTTGCCATGTTGGCGCTCGCGCCCGACACAGTGCCGATGCGCTCGCCCTACAGTGAGCCGGTGACGATTGCCGCCGAAGGACCACGTCAGGGGCGGGTCGCCATGCTGCGTGGTTGTGCCCAGGGGGTGTTGGCGCCCGAAATCAATGAGGCGGCGGTGCGCCTCCTCACCCGCCATGGCATCGAAGTGGTATTTGCGGAAGGCGAGGGGTGCTGCGGCGCGCTCGTTCATCACATGGGCAAGCAGGAGGCCTCGCATGACCAGGCGCGACGCAACATCGATGCATGGATCAGCGAGATGGACGGACAAGGCCTCGATGCCATCCTCATCACCGCTTCGGGGTGCGGCACGACGGTGAAGGATTACGGCTTCATGTTCCGTGATGATAGCGCCTATGCGCAAAAGGCGGCGCGCGTGGCGGCCATCACCCGCGATGTCTGCGAATATGTACTGACGCTTGATGTACAGCCCCCTGCCATGCCTTCCCGGCTGGTGGTCGCCTATCATTCGGCGTGTTCTATGCAGCACGGCCAGCAGATCAAAACCACGGCGCAGGGATTGCTGCGCAAGGCAGGCTTTGTCGTCAAGGAGGTGCCCGAGGGGCATATCTGCTGCGGCTCAGCCGGCGTTTACAATATTCTTCAACCTGAAATCGCCGGGCGTTTGCGTGAGCGCAAGGCAGCCAACATTGCCAAGGTGACGCCAAGCGTGGTGGCGACCGGCAATATCGGCTGCATGACGCAGCTGGCGGGCGCCGTCGGCGTGCCTGTTCTCCACACCGTGGAACTGCTCGACTGGGCGAGCGGCGGCCCCTTGCCGCGCAAGCTGACGAAAAATGCGCTCTTTGCTCAGCATGGCTGACGGGGATTTTGCGGAAGAGAGTTTTGCAATGCTTGCGGTGAACCAGGCAAAGACGTATTGGCATGCCAGGTATCGCCGTCGGGGGCGCCACAGGCAAACCCGGGACTGTGCGCAGGAAGGAGCCTCTCTCCATGACCGCCGTCGCCACCCCGCTTGGAGTAAGTATTCTGGGGCCCATCGGCCCGCGCTACGACGAGGTTCTGACGACCGAGGCGCTCGCCTTTCTGGCTGATCTCCACCGCACCTTCGAGGGCGAGCGGCGGGCGCTGATGAAAGCCCGCGATGATCGCCAGCGCCGGTTTGACATGGGCGAACTGCCGATTTTCCTGCATGAGACCCGCGACATCCGCGAGGGTGACTGGAAAGTGGCGTCAATTCCCGCCGATCTGCAGGATCGCCGCGTCGAGATCACCGGCCCGGTTGACCGCAAGATGGTCATCAACGCGCTCAATTCGGGCGCCAAGGTGTTCATGGCTGATTTCGAGGACGCCAACGCGCCGTCCTGGTCAAATAACATCGACGGCCAGATCAACCTGATGGATCGCTGGGCCGGCAGCCTCGCCTTCACTGACCCTTTGAGCGGCAAGGCTTACACGCTGAAGGAGCGCCTCGCCGTTCTCATTGTCCGCCCGCGTGGCTGGCATTTGATGGAAGCGCACATGACAGTGGATGGCGCTCCCATCGCCGGCGCCTTCTTTGATTTTGGCCTCTACCTTTTTCTCAATCACCAGGCGATCAGCCGCCACGGCACCGCGCCCTATTTCTATCTGCCGAAGCTTGAGAGCCATCACGAAGCGCGGTTATGGAACGCTGTGTTCGTGCGGGCCCAGCAGATGCTGGGGATGAAGACGGGCACGATCAAGGCGACCGTCCTCGTTGAAACCCTGCCCGCCGCCTTCGAGATGGATGAGATCCTCTACGAAATGCGCGACCATATCGTCGGCCTCAATTGCGGGCGCTGGGACTACATCTTTTCCTTTATCAAAAAACTGTCGAAGAACCCGTCCTTCCTCATGCCTGATCGCAATCAGGTGGTGATGGGCAAGGATTTTCTTGGCGCCTATGCGGCGC
>JAKFVK010000190.1 GCA_021732205.1 Hyphomicrobiales bacterium
CGCGATCTGGCAGCGCTGCGTGACGGGTTGACGAAGGCACGGGACATCGCGGCGCTCATTCACCACGCGACCCTGCCGTCGCTTCTGGCACAGTCGATCCGCGATCTTGGAGCGCCCTCGCCAGCGCTTGCCGAGAAACTGACCGCCATGTTGGCCGATGAGTTGCCCCTGTCGCGCCGCGATGGCGGCTTTGTGCGGGCGGCCTTCGATCCGGCACTGGATGAGGAGCGTCGCCTGCGCGATGACGCGCGCGGGCTGATGCTGGGTCTGCAGGCGACCTATGCCGAGGCGACCGGCATCAGGAATTTGCGGATCAAGCACAATAATGTGCTGGGTTATTTCATCGAGATCAGCGCGGCTGCGGCCGATCGCATGTTTGCGCCGCCGCTCAACGCCGATTTCTTTCATCGCCAGACGTTGGCAAGCCAAGCTCGCTTTACCACCACCGCGTTGAGTGAACTGGAAAGCCGCATCGCGCGGGCAGCCGAGCGCGCACTGGCGCTGGAACAGCAGGCGTTCGAGGTGATGAGCGCCGAGATCGCCGGCGCCGACGATGCCATCCGCAAAGTGGCGAACGCTCTTGCCGCCCTTGATGTCGAGAGCGCTCTTGCCGAGCTTGCCGCCATCCACGGCTGGACTCGCCCCATTGTTGATCACTCGCTGGCCTTCGCTATTCGTGGCGGTCGCCATCCGGTGGTCGAGGCGGCGTTGAAAAAGACCTCAGGCGGCGCGTTCATCGCCAATGATTGCACCCTTGGGCCGATAGATGAGGCGGGAGACGCCGGCGCCGTATGGCTCCTCACCGGCCCCAACATGGCGGGAAAATCGACGTTCCTGCGCCAGAACGCGCTCATCGCCATTCTTGCCCAGATGGGGTCATTCGTGCCGGCCACTTCGGCGCATATCGGTATCGTCGATCGCCTTTACAGCCGCGTCGGGGCCGCCGATGATCTGGCGCGCGGACGTTCAACCTTCATGGTCGAGATGGTGGAAACGGCGGTCATCCTCAATCAGGCAACCAATCGCTCGCTGGTCATCCTCGATGAAATCGGCCGCGGCACCGCCACCTTCGACGGCTTGTCGATTGCCTGGGCGACCATCGAGCACATTCATGAGGCTAATCGCTGCCGCACCCTGTTTGCCACCCATTTCCATGAGTTGACCGCCCTCGGTGCCCGCCTGGCGCGCCTCACGCCCGTCACCATGAAGGTGAAGGAATGGAAGGGCGATGTGGTCTTTCTCCACGAGGTCGGGCGCGGCACTGCCGATCGCTCCTATGGCATTCAGGTGGCGAAACTTGCCGGCCTGCCGGCAAGCGTCATCGCCCGTGCCCGGACCGTTTTGTCGAAGCTGGAGGAGGGCGAGCGGGCGCCGAAGGTCGAGACGCTGATCGACGATCTGCCCCTGTTCTCGGTCAGCCGGCAGGCACCGGTTGAAGCGGCGCGCCATCAGCCGCTTCTTGAGGCGATGATTGGGCTTGATCCCGACGCCATGACGCCGCGCGAGGCCCATGAGGCTCTCTACCGGCTCATCGAATTGCTGCGCTCGGCGCAGGCGTAGCGCTCAGCGTTCCCTCGCAAGTCGCGCCGCCAGCCCTTCGCCAAGAAGATTGAACCCCATGACCGTCAGCGCGATCGCTACTCCCGGCAGAATGGCAAGCAGCGGCTGCGTACCGAGATAAGTCTGCGCTTCATTCAGCATACGCCCCCACGAGGGATGAGGCGGTGGCGTACCAAGCCCGAGATAGCTGAGACCTGCCTCAGCCAAGAGCGCCAGTGCCAGCTGGGTTGAGGCCTGAACCGCGAGGCGCGGCAGGAGAAGCGGCAGGATGTGGCGCACCGCGATGCGCAGCCAGCTTGCCCCCATAGCGCGGGCCGCCAGCACGAATTCGCGCTCTCGCAGCTGGGCGGCGCTGTCACGGGTGAGGCGGATGAAAACCGGCATGGTGAAGATGGCGATCGCCATCGCCGCACTGGCAGCCCCCGGGCCAAGGATGAGACCGGTCATGATCGCCAGCAGGACGACTGGGAAGGCGAAGACGAGATCGCTTGTCCGTGCGATCATCTGGTCGCCAATGCCGTCAGGCTGCATGGCCGCAATCAACCCGAGAGCGCCCCCGACAAGCAGCGACAATCCGACCGCCCCCACCGACACCAGAAGAGCGTTGCGGGCGCCAATCATCAGGATTGCGGCGATATCGCGCCCCAGCTGGTCGGTTCCCAGAAGATGCATCCATGATGGGCCCTGCAGACGCTGGGCGATTGCCAACCGGTAAGGGTCGCCAGGCGTCCACACCAGCGAGACGAGTGCCAAAATAAGCATGATCGCCAGCACAGCGCTTCCGATCCCCAGCCGGATCCGTGCGCCCCGCTTTGTCACAAGCCGGACGCCCGGCGCAGGCGCGGATCGATGGTTGCTTGAAGGATCCCGACGCCACTGTGGACAGTGAGGATTGTTGCCGCAAACAGAAAAATGAGGGCGCGCAGCGTGATGATATCGTGCTGGGCGATGGCCTGTGCCATCAGCCGCCCGAGGCCGGGCAGGGCAAAGACGTTCTCGACAATGATCGAGCCGCCGAGCAGGAACGACAGTTGCAGGCCCATGAGCGCCAGCAGCGGCACCATTGCATTGGGCAGGGCATGGCGTACCAGAACGCCGGCGCGCGACAGGCCTTTGGCTTCGGCGGTGCGGATATAAACTTCCGCGAGTGTCTCGTTGAGCAGCGCGAGCGCCAGCCGGGCGATGATGGCACCTTGTGGCAGGGCAAGCGCAATGGCCGGCAGGATCAGTGCCCTGAGCGCTCCCCACCCGGCCTCCCAGCCGGGAAAACCACCAGATGGCAACAGTCCAAGCCCGACGGCGAATGTCAGAATAAGCAGCAGGCCCAGCCAGAAATTGGGAATGGCAAGACCGATCTCGCCAAACGCAGTCACCACCACGTAGAACCTTGGCCGCCAGGCCGCCAGCAGGGCAAGTCCCAGGCCCCATGACAGCGACAGCCCCATCGCCAGACAGGCAAGCGGCACGCTGACCGCAAGGCGCTCGCCGATCAAACCCGCGACCGCCACCCGGTAGGTCGTGGAGATACCGAAATCGCCATGGGCAAGCGCGCCGATCCACGCCATGAAGCGCCATGGCGCCGGCTGGTCGAAGCCATGCTCGCTCCTGAGCGCGGCGAGCGCGTCAGGTGTCGCGTTGAGGCCAAGCACGACGGCGGCCGGATCGCCAGGCAGGACATCGATGGCCACAAAAATCACTGCAGCAGCGGCAAGGAGGCTTGCCGCGAGCCCCGCAAGACGCACAAGCCCGCTGCGCAGACGCGCCGTGAGGCCGTCTATTTCCACGACAGCTCGGCCAGCGGATTGGCTGGCAGGGGCCAGTTGGTCCACGTGCCGGTGAGAGGGGCCTTGGTCACGGTGACCTTGGGCAGCAGAAACAGGAAGACGTTGACCGCATCATCCGCCAGCCGCTTCTGCGCGCGCCCATAGGCAGCATTGCGCGCCTCATCGCTGGTGGCGGTTTCAGCATCGTTCAATGCCGCGTTGAAGGCCGGCGAACGATACTGGAAATAATAGTCAGGGCGCGCATAGATGTTGATGTCGAGCGGCTCGGTGTGGGCAATCAGCGTCAGATCGTAATCCTTGCCACGAAAGACCCGTTCCAGCCATTGCGGAAATTCCAGCGGCTCGATGGTGATCTTGACGCCGATCTGCTGCAGCATGGCGGCGATGATCTCGCCCGAGCGCCGTGCATAGGCCGGCGGCGGGAGTTTCAATGTCGCCGAAAACCCGTTGGGAAACCCGGCCTGCGCCAGCATCGCCTTCGCCTTCATCGGATCGTAGGCGTTGGTGGCGGTCAAATCGACATAGGCCGGATGGCTGGGCGAGAAATGGCTGCCGATGGGAATGCCAAGGCCCGACATGGCACCCTCGATCACCTGCTGGCGATCAATCGCCATGGCGATGGCGCGGCGCACGCGGACATCGTCGAAAGGCGCCTTGCCATTGTTCATCGCCAGGATTGTCTTGCCTTCGGTGTAGCCGGTCGTGACCGCCAGACGAGGATCGCGCTTGAGGGCGGGAATGGCCTCAGGCGCGGCGAGATTGCTCAGCGCGTCACAATCTCCCGCCTTGATGGCGGCAACCTGAACGGCTGGATCGGAGATGAAGCGGAAAATGGCTTTGGCGAATGTCGGTTTCGCGCCCCACCACCTGTCGTTGACGACCAGTTCCACCCGCTCGCCGCGAACCCAGCGGGAGAATTTGTAAGGACCTGTGCCGACCGGGACGGTGGCGTTTTCCGCCGCGCTTCCCTTGGCCACCATCACCGCATCACCCCAGGCGAGCCCATAAAGGAAATTTGCGGTTGGTCGCGACAGGACAATACGGGCGGAGAGAGGATCGGGCGTATCAACGCGCAAGATGGGATCAAATATCCATTTTTGCGCATTGCGGCTTTCCGGCCGCTTGGCCCGCTCGACCGAATAGGCGACGTTGAACGACGTAAAGGGCGTGCCGTCATGGAAGCTCACGCCCGATCTCAATTTGAAGTCATAGACCAACCCATCGGCTGATACCTTCCAGCTCTCAGCCAGACCAGGCTGCAGCCTGCCGTCACGATCAATCGCCACCAGGGTTTCGAAGATGTTGCCGTAGGTCAGCTCGCGGATCGCCTGGGCTGGTCCGCGTGTCGGGTCAAGCAATGGCGGCTCAAGTGGCATGCACAGCGTCACCTGCTCGGGCACCTGCGCGGCAAGCGGGGTGGAAAAAGCGCAGGCCAGCATGATCGCCCGCAGGCCGTTATGAACACGCATGACTGTCTCCCGGCTCTTTCGCCCTTACTCGCCCGCTGCCCCCAGCAGCGTCAAGCAGCTTGCCGCCATCACCTTGGCGCTGGCGACCATATCATCAATGCCGACCCATTCATCGGGCTGATGCGCCAGATCGAGATAACCCGGACCATAGGCGACACAGCCCTTGACCGCTCCAAAGCGTGTGACGTGCTTCTGGTCATAGGTTCCAGGAGAAGCGATATGGCGCGGCGCCCTGTCAAACACCTGATGGATGAAATGACCAAGCGTTGTCACAACGGCTGCCCGTGGATCGGTCATGGTTGGTGGAAAATGCATGATATCGCGCAGCTCATAGCCAAGGCCGGGTGTTTCATTGCAGGTTTCATCAAGTAGCGCGATAATTTCAGCCCTCACCTCGCCGAGGTCTTCCTCGATCAGATAACGCCGGTCGAGCACAAGCCGGCACGAATCAGCCACCACCGGCGCAGGATTGGCGCCGTGCGGTTCGCCCTGTCCGCCATGGATGGAATTGAAGTTAAGTGTGGCCGCGCGCGCGCCCGGCGGCTCGCACGGCATGGCGGTCAGGCGATGGGCGAGGCGCGGATAGAGCTTGTCCTCGACGCGGCCAAGAAACTGTCCCATGCCGCGAATGGCGCTGAGGCCGAGAAAAGGCATCGAGCCATGCCCGATGCGACCGCGCATGTCGATTTCAGCCCACCACACGCCGCGGTGACCCAGGCACACGCAGTCCGGGTTGAGCGGCTCGGGGATGATCACATGGTCAACGCGATCGGCGGCGAAATAGCCGTTGCGTGCCAGATAACCGACGCCGCCATACCCTCCCGATTCCTCGTCGACAGTTGCCGAAATCTCTATGGCGCCGCTGTAGGCGGCATTTTCAGCGATGATCGCCTCGATCGCCACCATTGCTGCGGCAAGTCCGCCTTTCATGTCGCAGGCGCCGCGCCCGTAAACGCGCCCATCCTTCACCGCGCCGGCAAACGGGTCAACCGTCCAGCCATAACCTGCCTCGACGACGTCGATATGACCGTTGAAATGAACCGTCGGCCCGGGAGTGGCGCCTTCACGACGGGCCAGCAGATTGAGCCGGGGATAGGCGTCGCTGTCGCCGGGCGTGCCATGAGCGCGGATATAATCAAGCGAAAAGCCGAGTTTTTTCAGCCGCGCGCCGATAAAATGCAGGCAGGGCTCATAGGCGTCCCCGGGCGGATTGATGGTGGGAAAGCGGATAAGCTCCTGCGTCAGCGCTACGAGGTCGGATCGCAAGCCCTCGATGCGCGCAAACAGCCGCTCATGCCGCGTTTTGTCCATCGACCGCTGCGTCGTGGCCCCCCCGTTCATGTCAGCAAACGGCTGACCATGCGAGCCGTGTAATCCACCATCGGCACGATACGCGCATAATTGAGCCGGGTTGGTCCGATGACGCCGATGACACCGACGATGTTGCGCTTGCTGTCGCGAAAGGGAGCGGTGACCAGCGAGGAGCCCGACAGGGAGAATAATTTGTTCTCTGAGCCGATGAAAATGCGCACCCCGTCCGCCTGTTCGGTGGCGCTCAGCAATTGGACAATGTCCTTCTTGCGCTCAAGATCCTCAAACAGCAGGCGCACGCGCTCCAGCTCTTCGACCGCCTTGAGGTTTTCCAGCAGATTGGCATGGCCATGAACGATGAGAAGGGGCGCCTGCCCTTCCTGCGGTTCGGTCAGGCTGGCAAGACCGGCCTCCACCACCTTCTTCGTCAGCTCATCGACTTCACGCTGGCGCAATTCCTGCAGGGATTCCAGATCATGGCGCACCTCATCGAGGCTTCGCCCGCGAATATGGGCATTGAGCCAGTTGGTGGCCTCGATCAACGCCGAGGCAGGCAGTCCCGTCGGTATCGCCACCACGCGGTTTTCAACCGATCCATCATCGCTCACCAGCACCACCAGCGCCTTATCGGCTTCCAGACGGACGAATTCGACATGACGGAACCGCGGATTGGTCTTCGACGTCACCACCAGGCCGGCGCCACGCGTGAGGCCCGACAGCATCGAGGTCGCATCCGACAGAACACCTTCGAGGTTCTTGCTCGCCCCGGAGGTCTTGACCTGTGTCTCGATGCGCTCGCGCTCCTCGGGTCCAAGCTCGCCAAACTGCAGGATGCCATCGACGAACAAGCGCAAGCCGAGATCGGTGGGCAAACGCCCTGCCGATGTATGCGGAGCGTAGATGAGGCCGAGCGCTTCCAGGTCCGACATGACGTTGCGCACGGATGCTGCCGACAATGTGATCGCCAGGCTGCGCGAAACATTGCGCGATCCCACCGGATCACCCGTCGCCAGATAATCTTCCACCACGCGGCGGAAGATTTCCCGCGCCCGCTCATCAAGGCGCGAAAGTTCAGCTATTGCTGGTGTCTTGACGATATCGGACGCCATGTCTGCCTGTCTGGCCTTCCCGTCGATGAAAGTATGGAGCGACGCCAAGTGTGGGCTCTTCCGCCATGAGTATCAAGCCGCGCTTGTTGTTGGTTGATGTCCAGTCTACACCGCAGCGATCATCACTGAAAGGATACGCCATGCGCCCGTCAAAACGCGCCCGCGATGAAA
>JAKFVK010000133.1 GCA_021732205.1 Hyphomicrobiales bacterium
GCCCATAGTATTTCTGCCAATTCCTGGCGCGGCCTATCAAGGAATGTCTCGGCGGCACTGATGGTGATCGATACGTGCTGTTCGAAGGCAAAAATCCATTGCACGGCGCCGTTGACGACACCAAGGATCGGCGGCTGATCCTGGGCGGGCGCTGTCTTGAAATGGCCGTTGACGATGGAACGAAAGGCGGTCGGCGTGGTGATATCCGGCACAAGATCCTGCGCTACCCAGGGTGGCACGGCAAGAACAACCGCGTCGCGCTCATCCAGCGAGATTTTCTCGTCGCCAAAATCAAGCTCACTCACCCGCTCGCCGGCAAAGGATATCGCCTTCAGACGGTGATTGAATTTGACTTCCACGCCGCGACCCTCGACGAAGTCGATGACGGGATCGATGAAGGCACGCGACAGACCACGTTGTGCAATCAGCGGGCGGCATGCCTGCCCGCCGCGCGCCAATGTCTCGCGCATCACCGCCCACGCCATCTGGGCGCAGGCTTCCTGCGGGTCGGTGTTAAGCGCCGAGATCAGCAAGGGTTCCCACATGCGGTGATAAAGCGGGTGGTCTTCGCTGATCACATCGCCAACCGTTGTGCCATGTTTGCGCCCGGCCAGGCGGCCGCCGGCCAGATAGTCAAAAGGCGAGGAGCCGGGGACGCGTCGCGCCTTGGCAAGCACCCACCAGGGCACAGGGCCGATATTGGGCTTCAGCGTCCAATGTTCGCCGCTGTCGAGATCAACGAAGGGAAAAGATGCTTCTTCAGGACCCATCAGCTCGCCGCGCGAGCCGACGAGGTCCAGCAGATGCATGGTGGCGCGATTACCCGACAGAACGAGATGATTGCCATTGTCGATCATCATGTCGAGTGCCGGCTCGAAATAGGAGCGGCACCGCCCGCCGGCATGGGCTGAGGCTTCGTGGATGACCACATCCTCGCCCTTGCGGGCAACGCCGGCAGCGGTTGTGAGCCCCGACAGGCCGGCGCCGATGATGTGAAGGGTTCTGGCACGCATCATCGCCATCCGTGCTGGAGGAGAATCAACAGCTTATCGCGCTTGCGCAAGCGGGGACGCAGGCGCGGCGGCGCAAAGCCGCGTTTTTCAAGTGCGTCAAGCACGGCACCGTAATAGGCGCCCATCAGGCGCGGGGCGCGGGTGGCCTGTCGCGGCGCTGATGCGATGATAGCGGCCGCCTCGGCGAAATGGGCGCGTGCGCGGACGATGACCGGAGCGCAGGCCGCGCCAAGATCCCTGTCTGCGGTGGCCGCTTTGGGATCATCACTCAAGATACCAGCGGCAAGAAGCGCTTCACGCGGCAGATAGAGGCGATCAATTGCCGCATCCTCATCAATATCGCGCAAGATGTTGGTGAGCTGCAGCGCCCGCCCGAGATGGTGCGAGAGCGCGATACCGGGTGCTTCCGCCATGCCAAACACCCTGACCGAGAGGCGACCGACCGCGCTTGCCACACGGTCGCAATAAAGATCGAGCGTTGCCCAGTCCGGAGCCCTGATGTCGGCAACCGCATCCATTTCCATGCCATCGATAATCGCCTGCATGTCGGTGCGCTGCAGGTCGTAGGTGGCAATATGGCTGGCAAGGTCGGCCAGCCTTGGCGCGACATTTCCCTGATACATGGCATCGACATCGGCACGCCAGCGGGCGAGTTCTGCCTGCCGCTCCGCCCGCTCGCCGCCCTCGTCGGCAACGTCATCGACGGCGCGACAGAAAGCATAGATCGCATACATGGCCGCTCGCTGGGCTGGTGGCAGGACACTCATGCCGGCATAAAACGAACTGGAGCGGGCGATAGCTGACGCAACGGGGGCTTGGGTGTTCATGACGTGATGCGCCCGGCAAGAGGTCGATCTGGTCGAAAGAGACGCTGGACGGTGATGTTGAGAACACCGCCAAGCGCGGTTGCGGCCATTTGCGGCTTTGAGAGATGGACGCGCTCGCTCAGGGGATCGCGATCACGCAAAAGGCCCACGAGGCGCCGTGCCAGCCGCTGGATGACCGCCACCTCGCAGGCAAGGCGGCTATCGCGGATACGCCCGGCAAAAGCCTCACTCACATCGAGCAGGTGATCGGTCCTGAGCGCCAGTTGCGACAGGCAATGGCGCAATGCAGGCGTTGCCCTGGCGGCGGCAAGCGCGCTGACGTCCAGCCCTTCAGCCGCCAAGGCATCGCGCGGGACGTAAACGCGATCGATTTCGCGGTAATCCTTGGCGCAGTCCTGCAGATGGTTGATGATCTGCAAGGCCGAGCAGAGCGCGTCATTGACCGGCCACAGCTCCTCGCTCTCGCCGTGCACATCGAGAACGAAGCGCCCGACCGGGTTTGCCGAATAGCGGCAATAATCCATCAGCTCAGCCCAATCGTCATAACGGTTCTTGGTACAATCGCGCTTGAAGGCGACCAGAAGGTCAAGGCCGTGGCGGGGCGACAATCCGCGCTCAGCCAGGGCGAGGCGCAGTGGCAGGGCCGCCGGCTCGATATCGTCATGCCCCTGAAGGGTGCGCGCCATCTGGTCCAGCATGGCAAGCTTGGTCGCTGCATCGAGCGTTGGATGGTCGCCGACATCGTCGGCCGCGCGGGCAAAATCGTAGAAGGCGAGGATCAGCCGGCGATGGCGCGGGGCTACAAGCCAGGATGCGACGGGAAAATTCTCGTCGCTGCTGCCTTTGCCCGAGCGCATGTCACTGGCTGAACTCACGATCCCTCCCGCGGCAGGGCCTGCGCCCGGCCTTTCCACATGCCGCCCCTGCCGGCAGCGTGCTGATAGGCGGAATGGAGGGTAAATGCCAGATAGGCAAGGGCGATCAGCGGCAGGGCGGGTGCCCTGAGCGGCGACAGGCGGTAAAAGCGCAGGATCGGCACGAACATGGAACTCATCAGCGCCCAGGCGAGCAGAGCGGGAAATGCTGCGTCGTCATGGGCAACGCAGGCAAGGAGCGGCGGGCCGAGATACACGAAGGCAAGACCGATTACCGTGCCGGCAAGCAGCCATGGCGAATAATGAAGCTGCGCATAGGCCGAGCGTGACACCATGCGGGCGATATCGGTGAAACGGGGATAGGGTCTGGCGCTGAGCGCGCGGTTGGTCAGGCCAAGCCAGATCGCTCCGTGCTGTTTGAGGCGCGCTCCCAGGGCGCAATCATCGATGAGTGCTGACCTGATGCTGGCAATGCCGCCGGCCTTGTCGAGCGCCTCGCGCCTGACCAGCATGCAGCCACCGGCCGCGCCGGCCATACGAGACCGCGGGTCATTCACCCGGGCGAAGGGGTAGAGCATCTGAAAGAAGAAGATGAAGGCCGGGATCAGCCAGCGCTCAGCCAGGCTGTCGCAGCGCAGACGGGCCATCAGCGACGTTAAAACCAGATCGCCGGCTTCTGCCCGCGCCACCAGGCTTGACAGGGTATCGGGCGCATAGGTGATGTCGGCGTCGCTCAGCCAGATAAATGTGGGCGGAGAATCACTTCGCGAGGCTTTCTCAATTCCCTGATTGACCGCCCAGAGCTTGCCAGTCCAGCCTTCGGGGAGCGGGCGCCAGGCAGCACAAGCAGGCGGTCCGTTGGCGCCAGCAGCGGCCGCCGCCCGGCCGGCGATATCGCTCGTGCCATCGCTGCTTTGGTCATCCACCACAATGATTTGCAGGGAACCTTTGTAATCCTGCACAAAGAGCGAGGCGAGGGTGGCGCCGATCATATCGGCTTCATCGCGGGCCGGGATCACCGCTATCACCGCCGGCCAGCCGCCCGGTGGCGGTGGCAGGATATCATCATCCCGGTCGCCGGCCCGCCAGAAATGGCCGCGACAGAGCAGCAGGAACATCCACACCGCGAACATCAGCCAGGCGAGAGCCGTCACAGCCGTCATCTGACGACACCGCGCGCGCGGAAATAGCCGATCGCGTCGGCTAGCGCCTGACGGTAGGGGCGGGCGCCGTAGCCAAGCTCGCGTTCGGCCTTGTCGGACGAAAAATACATCCGATAGGCCGCCATGCGCAGCGCATCGACGGTTGCAAACGGCTCCTTGCCGGTAAGGCGGGCAATCGCTTCGCCGATATAGGCAAAGGGAATGATGACGCGGCGGGGAACGCGCCCGAAGGGCGGCCGCCCGCCCGTCAATTCGGCAATGTCGTGCAACATGGTGCCAAGGCTAACATCGCTGCCGCCCAGAATATAGCGCTCGCCTACCCGGCCCTTCGCGAAGGCCAGCAGATGGCCCTCGGCGCAATCATCGACATGGACGAGGTTGAGGCCGGTGTCGACATAGGCGGGCATGCGCCCGTTCGCCGCCTCGACGATGACGCGCCCGGTTGGTGTCGGCTTGATGTCGCCAGGGCCGATCGGTGTTGAAGGATGGACGATGATGGCGGGCAGGCCCCGTTTGGCGATCATGTCATCAACCAGCCTCTCGGCGATCACCTTGGAGCGCTTGTAGGCGCCGATGGCGGTTGAGGCTGTCAGTCTGCCCTCTTCATTACCCGGCTGTGCATCATCGCCAGGCGTCAGGGTGGCGACCGAACTGGTATAGACGATGCGGCTGACGTTGGCGGCAAGCGCTGCCTCCATGACGGTGCGTGTCATCGCCTCGTTGTTGCGAACGATATCTTCGGGGTCAGGTGCCCATAACCGGTAATCGGCGGCCACATGGAAGAGGCCGTCAACGCCCTCCATGGCAGCGCCAACGGCAACCGAATCACGCAGATCGCCGGTCATTACCTCAACCGGCAGGCTGGCGAGATTATCGCGCGGACTGCCCGCGCGCACCAAAACCCGCAGCCGCACGCCCTTTGCGGCAAGAGCACGCAACACGGCTGCGCCGACAAAGCCGCTGGCGCCGGTGACCAATATCGTTCCGCTTTTTGTCCAGTCCATACCGGCCGTCTCCCGCCTCGCGGCAAGGCTCTATAATCGGCCAGGAGGCGAAGACCAAGCCCGCAACGCAATTCAGGTTGATTGCGGTGGTGGACAAGGATCATTATGGGCGGCGGCAATCGGGGCGCCGGGTGGAGGATTTGTGACAAGATTACATCATTCGGAGCAAACCTTCTTGCCGGTCGATGGCACGACAGGGACGTTGATCGGTCGCGTCTGGCGTGCTGATCAGGGCGGCCCGTCGGTGGTGCGCATTGATGATGACGGGGTCTACGACATCTCACGCTCGTTTCCGCTGGTGAGTGCGTTGTGTGAAGAAAACGATCCTGCTGCGGCGGCACGTCAGGTGAAGGGTGAGCCGCTTGGCTCCCTGGACGACATTCTGGCAGGCGGGGCGCAGGGGGATGCTGGTCTGTCGTTCCTTGCGCCCGTCGACCTTCAGGCGATCAAGGCGGCAGGCGTCACGTTTATTCTGTCCCTGCTGGAGCGGGTGATCGAGGAGCAGGCGCAGGGTGAACCGGCGCGCGCGGATGCCATAAGAGCGGATATTCTGGCCAGTGTGGGGCGTGATCTTTCCGGCCTCAAACCCGGCTCACCTGAGGCCGCAGCGTTAAAAAAATCACTGGTGGCGCGCGGTGCCTGGTCGCAATATCTCGAAGTCGGTATCGGCCCCGACGCGGAAATCTTCACCAAGGCGCAGCCGATGAGCGCGGTGGGCACGGGAGCTGATATCGGCATCCACCCCTCTTCGAGCTGGAACAATCCGGAACCTGAAGTGGTTTTAGTCGTCAATTCGCGCGGTGTCCTGGTTGGCGCAAGCCTCGGCAACGATGTCAATCTGCGTGATGTCGAAGGTCGCTCGGCGCTTCTTCTCGGGCGCTCGAAGGATAATAATGCCTCAACGGCCATCGGCCCCTTCGTTCGATTGATCGACCATAGTTTTTCGCTTCAAGATATTCGCCGCGCCCATGTCGAGCTGGTGGTCGAGGGCGAGGATGGTTTCCGCCTCACCGGCTCCTCGACCATGACGGCGATTGCGCGCGATCCGCTTGATCTGGTGTCACAGACGATTGGGCCCCATCATCAGTATCCGGACGGTTTCGTGCTTTTCTGCGGTACGATGTTTGCGCCGATCGAGGATCGCGACCATCGAGGCGAGGGGTTCACACACAAGACCAACGATATCGTCACCATTCGCAGCAGCAAGCTTGGCAGCCTCGTCAATCGTGTCCGCCCCACCGATGACGCGCCACCGTGGCGCTTTGGAACGGCGGCGCTGATGCGCAATCTTTCAGCGCGCGGCCTCATCTAGATGAGGTTATCACGGCAAGCGACGGTGAAAGATGTGCCCTGTTGTGATGATCCACGGCAACGGGAAGGCAGGCGACGTTGAGCGAACTTCACGGCATTGTCTTCAAGATCGCCGCCACCTTTGTTTTCGTCGTCATGGCGATGATGGTGAAGCTGGTGGCTGCCCGCCTGCCGACGGGTGAAATCGTCTTTGCACGCTCGCTCTTTGCCGTCATTCCGATCCTGGTTTACATTGCCATGCGCGGCCCTGTGCGCACTGCGCTGGCGACCAGACGGCCCTTCGCCCATGCGTTGCGCGTCTGTATCGGTATCAGCTCTATGGCGCTCGGCTTTGCCGGTCTGTCCTATATTCCGCTGCCCGATGCGACGGCGATCGGCTATGCGATGCCGATTTTCGGAGTGATTTTTGCCGCGACCATCCTGCATGAGCGCGTGCGCATTTATCGCTGGACGGCGGTTGGTATCGGTATGGTGGGCGTGCTCATCATCCTGTGGCCGCATCTGGGCGAAGCTTTGACGACGTCTCCGAGTGCGGCGGCCATCGGCGCCCTCTTGTGCCTTGTCGCTGCGGTGTGTTCAGCCTTCGCCATGGTGACGGTGCGGGCTTTGACGTCAACGGAAGAACCGCCAACCATCGCCTTCTATTTTTCGCTGGGCGGCGCGGCGATTGGTCTGGCAACCGCGCTCTTTGGGTGGGTGATGCCAACGCCTGGCGAGGCTGCCCTGCTGCTGGCCATCGGTGTCAGCGGCGGCGTTGGCCAGCTTCTCCTGACAACCAGCTTCAAATATGCCGATGCCTCCCTCATCGCGCCCTTCGAGTATACGTCGATTGCCTGGGCGGTGATGCTCGGCTGGTTTGTGTTTGGCGATGTACCGGGGACACAGACCATCATCGGCGGTCTTGTCGTCATTCTGTCGGGCATGTTCGTCATCTTCCGCGAGCGCCAGCTGGGGCTTAAAGCAAAATACGAGGCCGCCGCCCGCATGCCGCGCTGAGGCGTCAGCGCCTTGCCAAAAACCCGCCATACGCTTACATCCCACATCATCTCGTCGGGGTGCCTGAATGATCAGGCTGAGAGGTGACGTCCAACCCGTCGAACCTGAACCGGGTCATGCCGGCGGAGGAAATCGAGATCTTGAGCGCGTTGCGTCCGTCAGTGGCCGATTTG
>JAKFVK010000158.1 GCA_021732205.1 Hyphomicrobiales bacterium
CGATTGTCCAGCGCTGCGGCTTCACGGGTGAACTTGGCTACGAGTTGTGGGTGACGCCGGATTATCAATTGCAGCTTTACGAGGATATTCTGGCCGCGAGCGAGGGGCTTGATCTGGTGCATTATGGCGGGCGGGCGATCACCTCGCTGCGCCTTGAAAAGAATTATGGTTCCTTCAACAAGGATTTCCGGCCGGATTACACGGCGGGCGAAACCGGGCTTGACCTCTTCATCGACTGGAACAAAACCGGCTTTGTCGGTTATGAGGCAGCGCATTGTGAACGTGAGAAGGGGCCAAAGCGTCGCTTTGTTACCATGGTTGTTGACGCCCCGCATGCCGACGTGGTCGGCTATGAGGCGATCACCAAGGATGGCATGGTGGTGGGCAATGTGACGTCCGGTGCCTACGCGCATTTTGTCGGGAAAAGTCTGGCTGTTGGTTATGTTGAGGCTGCGCTGGCGCGCGATGGCGAGGAATTTTTCATCGATATCCTCGGCGTGCAGTGCAGGGCCGTGGTGACCGCCAAGCCGCTTCATGATCCGCAAGGATCAAGGCTGCGATCATGAGGCTGTGGAGCAGTGATGGCCATTGAAACGCCCTGCCAGAATTTGTGCGTGCTGGACAGCCTCACGCGCCTGTGCATCGGCTGCGGACGCAGTGGCGATGAGATTGCCAACTGGCTCACTTTGTCGCCGGCCGAACGCGGAGCGCTCATGGCGCAGCTACCAGCGCGCATGGAAGAGATGACAAAGCGTCAGGTACGCAGCGGGAAAACTGGCAATAGATCACCTGGGGTGGGGCCATGAATCGCTTCAGTGATCTGCTTGCCAAACGCGGCGTGCTGCTGGCGGACGGCGCCACGGGTACGAATCTTTTCGACATGGGATTGATTTCGGGTGAAGCGCCGGAAACGTGGATCAATCTTCATCCGCATCGCATCCAGGCGCTGCATCGCTCCTTTGTTGACGCCGGCGCCGATATCATCCTCACCAACAGTTTCGGCGCCAATGCACGCCGCCTCATGCTGCACGATATGCAGACGCAGACCTATGTGCTCAACAAGCGGGCAGCCGAACTTGCTCGGGAGGTGGCGGACAAAGCCAGCCGGCCGGTGATCGTCGCCGGATCAGTGGGGCCGACGGGCGATCTTCTGGCGCCGCTTGGTCCGCTCCGTGAGGAGGATGCGTGCGACGTCTTTATCCAGCAGATGGAAGGCTTGCGCGATGGCGGCGCTGATATCGCCTGGATCGAAACGATGTCTGCGCTCGAGGAAATGCAGGCTGCGGTGACGGCAGCGGCTAGGGTCGGGCTCGCCTGCACGCTTACCGCCAGTTTTGACACGGCGGGGCGAACGATGATGGGCATCAAGCCAGAAGCGCTGGCTTTGTTTGCAGCCGGACTGCCGCAACCACCACTGGCGATTGGATCGAATTGCGGTGTCGGCGCGGCTGACCTTGTCGTGTCGATCCTTGCCTTAAGCGCGTCGTCCGCCGGACTGCCCATCATTGCCAAGGCGAATGCCGGAATTCCGACCGTTCATGGTGACCACACGCATTATTCAGGAACACCCGACACGATGGCGGCCTTTGCGCATCTGGCGATCGATGCCGGCGCGACGATCATCGGCGGCTGCTGCGGAACAACGCCTGCCCATCTTGCCGCCATCCGCCGGGCAATCGACAACCACGGCGCCGGCGTACGGCCGACACAGGCCGACATCGTGGCGCAACTGGGCGCGTTGGTATCTCCGCCCAGTGATCACATCGCGCCGCGCGGGCGTCATCATCGTCGCGCGCATTAATCAGGGCTTGGGGTAGGTCGATAAGCATTGAGGATCGAGCGAATTGAGGATTAAAGCATATGAGTGAGCCAACTCCCGGACGGCGGCGCGAGCGCCAGCGCATGTCACGGGCCCCTGCCCTCAGCTTTCCTCCGCTGCCGCGGCTCGCCAACCCATGGAGCCCGGTAGAAATCCTCAGCCGTGAGCAACTCGAACGCATTCTCTCCGGCGCCTATACGATCCTCGAGGAATGCGGCCTTGAAATCCGCAGTCAGCGGGCACGGGACATCTATCGGCGGTGCGGCGCCATGGTTGATGACGACACTCAGATGGTGAGGATGGGGCGCGATATCTGCGAGGCCTATCTGGCGCATGCGCCCGAGACATTCGTCCTGCATGCGCGCAATCCCGATCGTCATCTGCATGTCGGCGGCAATGTCGTCAATTTCGGCCCGGTGAATGGTTCCCCGCATATCACCGATACACAGGGCGGGAGGCGTTACGGATCGCTGGAGGACTTCAACAACATTCTGAAAATTACACACGCGCTGGGGATCCTGCACTGGCAGGGCGGTGTCGTCGTGGAACCAGTCGATGTGCCGGTGCCGGTGCGCCATCTCGACATGTATCGCTCGCATATCGAATTATCCGACATCGTCTGGGCGGCGCGCGGCGTTGGCCTGCCGCAGGCAACTGACGCCATCGCCATGGCTGCCATCGAACACGGCATCAGCGTCGACGAGCTGGCGCGGCGCCCGAGCCTCATGACGGTGACGAATGTCAACTCGCCACGACGGGTGGATGAGGAAATCCTCGACAACATCATGACGCTTGCCGAGCATGGGCAGGCAGTGTGCATCACGCCCTTCACATTGATGGGGGCGATGGCGCCGGTCACTCTGGCCGGCGCATTGGTGCAGCACACGGCGGAATCGGTCTGCATTCTGGTTCTGTGCCAGATGCTGCGCAAAGGCGTGCCAGTGATCCTCGGCGGATTTACATCAAATGTCGACATGAAGACGGGCTCACCCGCCTTCGGCACGCCGGAATATGTGCGTGCAGTTTTGGCGATCGCGCAGATCGGCCGCAGGCTCAAAATTCCGGTCCGCTCCAGTGCGGTCAACGCCTCGCCAACCGTTGATGCGCAGGCGACCTACGAAACCGCCTTTTCCCTATGGGCGTCGATCATGAGCCATTCCCATCTCATCAACCATGCGGCGGGCTGGCTCGAAGGCGGACTGTCGGCTTCCTACGAAAAAATCATCGTCGATGCCGAATTGCTGCGTGGCTGGGCAGAAATTCTCAAACCGCTGGCGTTCGATGATGATGAGCTGGCGCTTGATGCCATTCGCGAAGTGCCGGTTGGTGGCCATTTCTTCGGTACAGCCCATACTCTGGCGCGCTTTGAAAACGCCTTCTATCGCCCCCTTCTGTCCGACTGGTCGAATTACGAGAACTGGCAGGAAGCCGGCAGCAAGGATGCGACGCAGCGCGCCAGCGAGATATGGAAGAAAGTGCGTGATGCCTATCAGCCGCCGCTGCTCGATCAGGCGGTTCGTGAAGAGCTCGACGCTTATGTGACGAAGCGCAAGCGGGAACTCTCGGCGTGATCACATCGCTTGGTGATCGACGTTTCTCGTGTCGCGACATTGTATTGGTTGCGCAAAATGGCAATCAGCTTGCGCTCTCTGCGGGCAGCCTCGCGCGCATTAGCGCCGGGCGCGCGATCGTCGAGCAGATGGCAGCCGGCAGCGAGCCGATCTATGGGGTCAATACGGGGTTGGGCGGCAATCTGCGCCACCGTATTCCAGCAGGCGACATCGAGGACTTCCAGACGCAGATCATTTTCGGCCGGATGATCGGTGTAGGACCAGCGCTCGATCCGGTGATCTGCCGCGCTATTCTCCTGTGCCGGTTGATTGAGTTGGCGAGCGGGGCGACCGGGGTATCTCTCGATACGATCCAGTTGCTGGTCGAGTTGTTCAATCGCGGAGTGACGCCGGTTATTCCCTCGCTTGGCTCCATCAGCGCCAGCGATATCGGCGCGCTTGCCCATCTGGCAGCGGTCGTCATCGGTCATGGCGAAGCCTGGTTTAACGGCGAGCGCATGACAGGCGGCGCGGCGCTCGCAGCCGCTGGCCTGCAACCAGCCAGATTGCGCGAAAAAGACGGTATCGGTCTCATCAACCATGCGGCTGCAAGCGCGACGCTGGCCGCCTATGCGGTGTGCGACATGGAAGATGCCCTTCTGGTTGCAACCGCTGTCGCGGCACTCTCCTATGAAGGGTATGCAGCCAATCCGGCCATTCTTGATGCCCGCCTTCATGCAGCGCGCCCGGCCGGCGGCCAGGAGGAAGCTGCGGGGATGATGCGGCGCGCCCTTGCCGGCAGCAGCATCCATGAACCGGGGCAGGCACGTTACCTGCAAGATGTGCTGTCGTTTCGCCTGCTGGCGCCAGCGCTGGGTACGACGCTTGCCGCGCTTGCCACAGCGCGCCGTGAAAGCGAAATCGAGATCAATGGAGTTGTGGTGACGCCGATGATCTTTATCGACGACAAGGAAATTCTCTCCAGTCCCAATTTCCACACGCCTTCTTTGTCGCTCGCCTTCGACACGCTGGCGATCTCTTTGACCCATTTTGCGTCCCTCAGCGCCTTTCGTCTGAGCAAGCTGATGACTGCTGCATTCTCTGGCCTGCCGCAATATCTCTCGCCGGTTGGAGGCGGGTCGGCGGGCTATGTGTCGCTGCAAAAAACGACAAGCGCGCTTTATTGCGATATCCGCTCCTTGGCCATGCCGGTCAGTCTCGACGCCTTGCCGGTCTCCGATACGGTGGAGGATGTAGCGTCTTACGCGATGCAGGCGATTGCCAAATTACAGCGACAAATGGAGCGCTTCCGCTATCTGAGCGCGATTGAAGCGCTGGCGGCGGCACAAGCTGTCGATCTTCGGGGCGCGCCCAGATTGGGGGCCGCCACGTCCTGCCTCCATCAGGCAATCCGCCATGTCGTCCCGCCACTTCAGGCTGATCGCCCGCCAGGGGCTGACGTTGAGGTCGTGCTGAAATGTCTTTCTGATCCAGGGCTGCTGGCGCAATTGCGCGCCATCATCATGCCGCAGGGAGGGCTGACCTAATAAGACGCGTCCCGCGAGAGCGGTTTCATGACCGTCCGGACTATAAAATGCCTTGCGGTGAAGCGACATTTGCGTTTCGATTACTGCCAAGCCTGATGTGAATTTATTGTTCAACATCGTCAATTCTAACTTCTGAATGACAAAGGAGCCCTGACATGAGCTTGAAGATCAATCGCCGGGACATTCTCGCCGGAACGGCCGCCTTCGGCCTTGCCGGGCTGGTATCCGCCCCTGAGCGCGGGCTTGCCCAGAACGCGCCGCGTCGCAATATCGCTGTGCGCGTCGAGCGCGATCCCGAGGTGATCGACCCGATCGAGCGCAAGGGTCCGCATGATGGCAATATCTGCCGCGTGGTGTTCCAGAATCTCGTGCGCAACAAGCCCAATAGTCCCGAGCTGGATAATGATGCCGCCGAGGAGATCAAGCAGACGTCGCCGACGATGGTCGATTTCAAGCTGAAGCCGGGCCAGATGTTTACCGATGGCTTTGGTGAAATGACCGCGGAGGACGTCAAATTTTCGTTTGAACGGATCGGCATCGCCAAGGAAGGCGCCAAGCCCTCAACCTACCGCGGCGACTGGACCAATCTGGAGCGCGTTGAGGTTACCGGCCAGTATACGGGCCGCATCGTTCTGTCGAAGCCGAATGCCGCGCTGTTCCAGATTGCGATCGGTGATATTTCAGGTGCGATCGTGTCGAAGAAGGCGGTCGAGGCGCGCGGCGGCGAATTCTCAGCCAAGCCGGTTGGGTCCGGCCCCTTCGTCCTTGCCAGTCTCGTGCGCCAGCGCGGCGCCGTGCTGAAGGCAAGCCCCACCTACAAGGGGCCGAAACCGGCGTTTGACGAGATCGCTGTTCGCTTCATACCCGACAACAAGGCGACCGAACTGGCGCTGCGTTCGGGCGAGCTTGATTTTGCGGTCGTACCACCGCCGACCGCCGAGGCTCTCAAGGGAGCAGCCGGCGTGACGATCTCGCCGCAGCCCGGCCTCCAATATATCTGGCTGGGGCTCAACGTCGAAAAGGGGCCGCTCGCTGATATTCGTGTGCGTCAGGCCATCCGCCTCGGTCTTGATGTCGATCAGATGCTGCTTGCCGGCTATAATGGCGTCGTGCCCAGGCTCAACGCGCTTATTCCCGCGCCTATTCTCGGCAATTGGAAAGACGCACCGGTCTACAAGCGCAATGTCGAGGAAGCGCGCAAGCTTCTGAAGGAGAGCGGACAGAACAATATCAAGCTGAAGCTGCTGGTTCTCAACCAGCCGGCATTCCAGAACATGGCGCTCGTTGCTCGCGCCCTGCTGCAGGAGATCGGCATCACGGTCGAGGTTGATGCGCGTGATGGTGGAACGTTCTGGACGGCCGGAAAGGGTGATGCCGGCAAGGACATCGAAATGTATATGACCGTCTTCAACGGCAAGCTTGATCCCAACTTCCTGACACAGTGGTTTGTCACCAGCCAGATCGGCAACTGGAACTGGCAACGGTTTGCCAATCCCACTTTCGACATGCTGGTCAATGAGGCTGCCGGCGAGCTCGACCCGGTCAAGCGAGCAGCACTCATCATTGCCGCACAGAAGGAAATGGACAAATCAGCTGCCTTCGTCTGGCTCACGAATAACGCGGCGCTGGTGGCGCATCGCTCGTGGCTCAAGCCTGCGTCCATACCCGGCTGGCTTGATTGGCAATACGCCAACTTTGCCGCCGGCAGCGCCTGATCCTCGATCCACGCGCGGCATTGGCCATGGGTATCACCGCAGAGACGGCGCGCTATCTGGCGAGCCGTCTCGTGACGTCACTCATCATCGTGTTTGGGGCGATGCTGTTGTTGTTCACGCTGTCGGCGCTCGTGCCGGGCGATCCGGCAGTGACGCTGCTGGGACCCCAGGCGACCCCTGAACTTGCGGCCCATTTCATCAGGGAAATGGGGCTCGACCAACCCCTCCACATCCGCCTGTGGCGTTTTTTCTCCAATGTGCTGACCGGCAACCTCGGTCAGGACGTTCTGTCGGGGCGTTATGTGACGGGCATGGTGGGCGCGGTCCTTCCATCAACCATTATACTGACGTTTCTTGCAATTTTTCTTGCCGTGCTGTTCGGCGTGCCGCTGGGATGTTTTGCTGCCACGCATCGCGGCAGTTTTTTTGATCATGTGCTGGCGATCCTCTCGGTCACGTTCATCGCCATTCCCTCGTTTGTGGTGGCGATTTTTCTCCTGCTGGTTTTTGCTATCTGGCTCGACTGGCTGCCGGTGCTGGGCACCAGCGGCACGGGTTCGTTTGCCGATGAGGCAAAGCGCATGATCCTGCCGACCATTGCGCTGGCTATCGGCTGGATCGGTTTCATCGCCCGCCTTGTGCGGTCATCCATGCTGGAAATTCTCGGAGAAAACCATATCCGCACCATGCGCGCCTATGGCCTGCCGGAGCGTCT
>JAKFVK010000111.1 GCA_021732205.1 Hyphomicrobiales bacterium
TGAGGGCGATGAGTTCCGCTTCCGGTTTGCTCAGATGGCCTTTCTCGAGGGCGCCACCGAGCGCCAGCAAGCCATTGAGGGCGGCGGGTGCCTTGGCAAGCGTCGCGTAGAGATTGGGCACCATGCCAATCCTGTTTTTGATGGTATCGAGCGTCGTCTTGACGTCGCCAGTCGTATCAGCGTGGGCGAGAGGAGTGATATGGGGCATGTTTATTCCTTTCAGAAAACAATAACGAGGCAGTCTGCGCGCACCTGCGGCTGGTCGATGTGGTCTATCTGCGTCAGGCTGGCGTGGCAAATAACAGCTGCGACAGCGCGCACTACAATAAGCGGGCGGCGCGGAAGCTGATATGCCCTGCCTTTCCGACAATGATGTGATCATGGATGTCGATGCCGAGCGGCTTGGCGATATCGATGATCTGGCGAGTCATGGTGATATCGGCCTGCGAGGGGGTTGGGTCGCCCGAGGGGTGATTGTGCACGAGGACGAGGGCGCTTGCCGAGAGTTCAAGCGCCCGTTTCACCACTTCGCGTGGATAAACCGGCGTATGATCGACCGTTCCGGACTGCTGGACTTCGTCGGCGATGAGGCCGTTCTTCTTGTCGAGAAAGAGCACGCGGAACTGCTCAATCGCACCGAACGCCATGGTCGAGCGGCAATAGTCGAGCACAGTGCTCCATGACTGCAGAACGGTGCGCCCCTTGACCTTGCCTTTGGTCAGGCGGTTGGCGGCGGCCAGTACGATCTTGAATTCAATGACTGCCGAGGCACCGATGCCGCTCACCTCGCACAGCCTTGCCTCGGGCGCGGCGATCACTTCGGCGAAACTGCCGAATTTGCGCAAAAGCTCCTTGGCAATCGGCTTCACATCGCGCCGGGGCATGGCGCGGAAGAGCAGCAATTCCAGCAATTCATAATCGGCAATCGCGTCGGGGCCGCCTTCGCGGAAGCGGTGACGCAAGCGTTCACGATGGCCGAGCCAATGGGGTCCATCTGCCAAGCCAGCGGGTTGTTCGCTGTCATCGCTCATGGAGTGCGATCAGCCGGCGCGCGCAAAGGTCGGCCGGTGCAGGCCAGCCGGCGACAGTGTGAAAATATCCACCCCCGTCTCGGTCACGCCGACAGTGTGTTCGAACTGGGCGGACAGGGAGCGGTCGCGGGTGACCGCCGTCCATCCGTCCGACAGGATCTTCACATGGGGGCGTCCGAGATTGATCATCGGCTCGACCGTGAACATCATGCCCGGCTGCAGCACGACGCCTTCTCCGCTGTGCCCGTAATGCAGGATGTTGGGGGCGTCGTGAAAAAGCTGGCCGATACCATGGCCACAGAAATCGCGCACCACCGAACAGCGCTCCTTTTCGGCAAAATCCTGGATCGCCGCGCCGATATCGCCGGTGGTGGCGCCGGGGCGGATCGCTGCCAGCCCGCGCAGCAGCGCTTCGTAAGTGACGTCGATGAGGCGCTCTGCCTTCCGCGAAATCCCGCCCACCGCATACATGCGGGAACTGTCGCCATGCCAGCCATGATAAATGAGTGTGACATCGATATTCAGGATATCACCCTCGCGCAGCGGTTTGTCGTTGGGAATGCCGTGGCAGACAACGTGGTTGAGCGAGGTGCAGATCGACTTCGTATAGCCTCGATAGTTGAGAGGCGCGGGGAAGGCCCCATGGTCGTGCGCGAACTGGTGCAGCAGAGTGTCGAGATACTCGGTGGTGATGCCCGGCCTCACCTCGTTCGTCATCATGTCGAGCGCAAGAGCCGTCAACCTGCCAGCCTCATGCATGGCAAGAAAGGCGTCCTGCGTATGGATCTTGATGCGCCCGGTATTGCGTGCGGGCGACAGGCCGGCGTCGATGAAGGTCATCGCAAATCGCGTGCTCGGGTGAAGATAGGACTGTATGGCGCAATTTGCAGGTCGGATGCAAGGCTTGGGTTTCGTGGTCGCCACCGGCGGCGTGGCGGAGCACGGCGCTTGAGACATCGCGCCCCTTCGTCTATGGGCATGCAGTGAGGGCGATGCATGGCACATGACGGGCAGACGATCACGGCAGCTATCCTGGTGATCGGCGATGAAATCTTGTCAGGGCGCACCAAGGACAAGAATATCGGGTATATCGCTGAGTATCTGACGGCGATCGGCATCGACCTTCGCGAGGTCAGGGTGGTGCCGGATATCGAGGCGGAGATCGTGGCGGCGGTGAATGCGCTGCGATCGCGCTTCACCTATCTCTTCACCACCGGGGGGATCGGTCCGACCCACGACGACATCACGGCTGACTGCATCGCCAAGGCTTTCGGTGTGAAGATTGATATCGACGAGCGGGCGGTCAACGTGATGCTTGAGCGCTACAAGCGCGAGGATCTCAATCCGGCGCGCCTGCGCATGGCGCGCATTCCCTCTGGCGCTGACCTCATCGCCAACCCTATTTCCAAGGCGCCGGGCTTCATGCTGGGCAATGTCATCGTCATGGCGGGTGTGCCAAACATCATGCAGGCAATGCTGGATGACGTCTCGGGCCGGCTCAAAACCGGGCAGAAGATGATCGCCCGGACAATCGATGCCGCCGGCCTGCCGGAAGGGCGCTATGCGGCGAGCCTTGGCGAGCTTGCCCTGCGCCATACGGCGGTGTCGATTGGCAGCTATCCGTCGTTTCAGGCCGGGGGCTTTCGCAACCAGATCGTGGTGCGCGGCAAGGAGGAAGCGGCCCTGGAGCGCGCCGTGAGCGAGGTCGGGGCGATGATCGCCCGGTTGCAGGCTGACAACGCTCCGATCTAATCTCGTTTCACCCTACGCCAACGCAAGATGCGAGACACACCAATGTCTGAAGCCAACAAAGCCTTCCCGGTCTCCTGGGACCAGTTCCACCGTGATTCGCGCGCGCTGGCGTGGCGGTTGTCGGGTCTTGGCAGCTGGGAAGCCATTGTCTGCGTGACGCGCGGCGGGCTGGTGCCGGCGGCGATCATTGCCCGCGAGCTTGATATCCGCATCATCGAGACGATCAGCGTGGCGAGCTATCACGACAGCAACAAGCAGGGCGAGCTGAAGGTGCTGAAGGGGGTGGCGCCTCACATCATCGAATTTGGAAACGGCGGAGGCGGCAGCGTTCTCATCGTCGATGATCTGGTCGACACCGGCAAGACAGCGCAAGTGGTGCGCGCACTCCTGCCAAAGGCGCATTTCGCCACCGTTTACGCCAAGCCGCTCGGGCGCCCGCTGGTCGACACATTCGTCACCGAAGTGTCACAGGATACGTGGATTTTCTTCCCCTGGGATACCGGCCTCTCCTTCCAGCCGCCGATTGCCAAGGGCGCAACCGGTTGAGCGGATGGCCTCATGCTTTGTCATTGGCTGACAAAGGCGGCTGCAGGGAGATTGAGGAGTTGATTACGCCAGGTTGCCTCTTTGCGCCGGCGGTATCGCACTCTATAACCGCGCCAATGCGGGCGTGGCGAAATCGGTAGACGCAACGGACTTAAAATCCGTCGGACCGAAAGGTCTGTGCCGGTTCAAGTCCGGCCGCCCGCACCAGATTTTTTCAAACACCGTGTTTTCAAAGGGCCGTGAGGCGCGGCATCGGCGAGAGCGCAAGGCGGCCTTGTTGCAGCCGGCGAAGATGTGGCGGGCAAAGATGCAGCCGGTAAAGACCTAGCCGTCAATGCATCGTTATCACGCAATCTCCAACGCTTCGCCATAGGCGGCGGCGATGGGCTCTTTCTTGCCGCGGAGATGGTCCTTCATCAATTGCGCCAATTTGTCGCCATCGCGCGCGATGAGGAGGGCCAGCATGCGTTCATGCTCGCCAATGGCGCGGATCCATTGCGCTTCGGTCTTGTGAGCGCGGTAACGCATGGTCTGGATGCGCTTGGAAATGCCGGCATAGATCTGGATCAGCGTGGTGTTGCGGCTTGCCGCCATCACCGCCTCGTGAATGGCGCGATTGAGTTCGAAATAGGCAATCTCATCGCGCGCTTTCCATGCAGCCAGCATCGCGTTGTGGTCGACCTGGATGGCGGCAATCTCCTTTTCGGTGATCCGGCGGCAGGCCAGTTCAGCGGCGGTTGCCTCAAGACCCGCAACGACCTCCACCATTTCCTCGATTTCGGCTAGCGAAATGGTGGCGACACGGGCGCCGCGATTAGGCAAGAGATCAAGAAAACCTTCTGTTGCCAATATCTTGATAGCTTCGCGTAAAGGCGTGCGCGAAGTGCCGAAGCGCGCACACAGCTCCGCCTCATTGATGCGCGAGGTGGGGACGAGTTCACCACTCAGGATGAGATCACGTAGCCGATCAGCGACTTCGTCATGGAGGTAGCGGCGGGTAATGCCAATGGCTGATTCAAAATTGCGCATGCATTCATGATACAAAATACGAAGGCCGTCGTCGAGTATTTCCTTTTGGTAAGGAATATTGCGCGAGTCAATGACCGGTGCTGTCTCAATAAGCTGGTAACCACATGCGTGTTAATCACGGACACGCCGCAGGAGCGGCCGCAGAGGGACTGCCAATGGAAAATCGGCGAATTGCGACCAGAAAGCGCGTCCTGAAGGGCGCGAAGGCCGTCTATGGCGGTTATTCCTTCGTGGTCGATTGCACTGTTCGCGATGTTTCCGAAACCGGGGTGCGCCTCAAGATGTCGGCGTCGGTGACCTTGCCGGAGGGGTTTCTTCTTTATTTTCCCGACACCCAGACGATGCGCTCGGTGCGCGTGAGCTGGCGCAAGCCCGGCGAGGTTGGCGTCATCTATGAGGGTGCGCCGCGCGAAATCCGCGACAGTTCGGACCCGCGCGAGCGTCGACTTCTGTCGATCGCGATGGTGTGACGCCTCAGGCGGCGTGCAGTTGGGGCATGCGCGGGACATGTCCTTCAGGCAGATGCAGCAGGCGGTGGACAGCATCGGGCGCCTGCAGAAACAGGCCAATCAGCATATGAATATCCCGGAAGGCGCTCTCGATTGCCTGGCGGGTGGCACCCTTGGCGGTGCCCTGGCAGGGATCGCGTAGCGACCAGCGGGCGCGCTGCGGCTGACCGGCGAATGTCGGGCAGCCTTTTTCCTGGGATGCCTCGCACAGGGTGATGACATAATCGAGGTGGGGCGCATTGGCGCCGATAAAGAGTTCGACCGGTTTTGACGCCAATCCTTCGATGCCAAAGCCCTTCTCCTTGAGAAGGTTGCGGACCTCGCGATGAATGCAGCGGTGCGGATTCATGCCGGCGCTGAAGGCATGGAAGCGACCGGCGCCCAGCTTGTTCATGATGGCTTCAGCAAGAATGGAGCGAACGAAATTGCCGGGGCACAGAAAAAGGACTGTTTCAACGGACATGCCAGTCTCCCGAGCGGGTCAGGGTTGTATTTATCAACGCGTATAAATGCTTATAGTCGCCGAAAACTAAGGTATCTTTTCACTTTTCCTTCGTATTCGACCAAATCACCGCCTGTTGAGCGCGCGTGATGTCTCGCCATTCGCGCGCGCCTCGTCTAGCTTTCATGAAAACAAACAGGAGAGCATGATGAGCAAGACGCAAGATGTGGTGATCCTTTCAGGCGTGCGGACAGGCATCGGCACATTCGCCGGCAGCCTGAAGGATTCGCCGCCAACCCAGCTCGGGGCCCTGGTGACACGCGAGGCGCTGCAGCGCGCCGACGTCAAGCCGGAGACGGTCGGTCATGTGGTGTTCGGTAATGTCATCCATACCGAGCCCAAAGACATGTACCAGGCGCGTGTGGCGGCCATGGAGGGCGGTATCCCGCAGGAGGTGCCGGCGCTGACGCTGAACCGGCTGTGCGGGTCGGGCGTGCAGGCGATTATCTCGGCCGCCCAGACGATCATGCTCGAGGATGCCGAGGTGGCGGTCGCCGGCGGGGTTGAGACGATGTCGCGGGCGCCGTTTGCCGCGCCCTGGCTGCGCCAGGGTCAGCGCATGGGGGATACCAAGTTCGTGGATATGATGCTGGGAGCCCTGCATGACCCGTTTGGCCACGGGCATATGGGGGTGACGGCTGAAAACGTCGCGGCGCGCTGGCAGATTTCGCGGGCTGATCAGGATGCGTTTGCGCTCGAGAGCCAGCGGCGCGCGGCACACGCCATCAAGGAAGGGCGTTTCAAGGAACAGATCATCGCGGTCAAGGTCAAGAAAGGCCGCGACATGGTCGATTTTGCCAGCGATGAGCACGTGAAGGGCGATACGACGGCTGACATCCTTGCCGGGTTGAAGCCGGTCTTCAGCAAGGAGGGCAGCGTCACGGCGGGCAATGCGTCGGGCATCAATGATGGCGCAGCGGCGCTGGTGCTGATGTCAGGCAAACGCGCCGAGGCTGACAAGCGCAAGCCGATGGCGCGCATCGTCGGCTATGGCCATGCGGGCGTGGCGCCGGAAGTGATGGGTATCGGCCCGGTCGATGCGGTGCGCAGCCTCATGCACAAGACCGGTCTCACCATCAAGGATTTCGATGTGATCGAATCGAACGAGGCCTTCGCATCGCAAGCCTGCGCAGTGTCTCGCGAGCTTGGTTTTCCCGCCGACAAGGTCAACGTCAATGGCGGGGCGATCGCGCTTGGTCACCCGATCGGTGCGACCGGGGCCGTTATCACCATCAAGGCGATGTATGAGCTGAAGCGTATCAATGGCCGCTACGGGCTGATTACCATGTGCATCGGCGGCGGTCAGGGGATCGCGCTGGCCATCGAGAATATCCACTGATGCGATATCAAGCCTGAAAGCCATAGAGCCAGTCATATCTGGCGGCGAGGCCTTTGGGCCCTAGCGCGCTGAGTGCCATATCGCGGGCAAGCGCGGCGATCCCGCCCAGGTGAAAGACGTGGCCGTTGCGGATGGCTTCTGCCTGAACGCGTGTGACACGGGCGGTGCGCTCGCGCTTGAAGCGGGCGAGAGCGTTGTTGATGTCGGGCTCTTTGCTCAGGCAGCTTGTGAGCACCCAGGCGTCCTCTATCGCCATCGAGGCCCCTTGCGCAAGAAAGGGCACCATGGGGTGAGCGGCATCGCCGATGGGCAGCAGGCGCGTTCCCGGCCAGCGGCGCAATGGCGGGCGGATATAAAGCGGCCAACGCTTCCATTCCGGCGCCAGCGCCAGCAATTCACGGGCAGGCAGGGCGAAATCGGCGAAGCGCTGCTGGACGTCATTGGTGTCAGCCGGCGCTGCCCAACTTTCCTCGGGATAGTCGTCGGAAATAATGGCGACGATGTTCACCAGCGTGCCGCCGCGCAGCGGATAATGGACGAGATGGGCGCGATGGCCGAGCCACAAGCCGGTGGCGTTACGACGCAGTGGTGCTGGAACGCCGTCCACAGGAACGGTTGCCCGATAGGCC
>JAKFVK010000124.1 GCA_021732205.1 Hyphomicrobiales bacterium
GTCGAGAAGCGCTGGGTCAGGGCGTTCGTCCCCTCGTGGCGCAGATCAAGCAGGTCAGCGCGGATGAGATGCCCGAACATGGCGATCTGCAGGTCACGGACAACGCGGGATGCAACGAGGTTGGTGAGCGCGTTGTGGGCATAGAGGCTGATCCCCTTGCCGCTCGTCAGCATGATCACCCAGAGCGGCGTAAAGATGAGGGCTGCGCTATCTGCCGCAGCGACGCGCTCGAAGGCCCAGTTGATCAGCAGCGGATAGCCCGACGTGCTGGCGGCGACACCGGCAATGGCCACCAGGTTGAGAGCAATCCATCCGGAATAGGGTTTCAGCCAGTCCTGCCAAAGCCGGCGCAGGGGCGCAGTGGGTGGGGCTTTGTCGGCGGCTGTCGGCGTCATCGGTCCAGGATGCTTTCAAAGATATAAGGAAGCACGCGCTTTAAACGAAGCAGCGTCGGTCAACAACCGCAACGGCTGCGGAAAATGGCGATTGCAACGCATTTGAGTGAACACCTTAGATGAGCTTTAGTCCGCAACTGGTTTAACCGGGGCTTCAACCTGCGCTTTTCCGCAAGGAAGGATACCTTGTGTCAATGCACCAGATGGATATGACGCGACTGACGCTGTTGGCGATCGCCGAGGCAGACCAGCTTGGATCCTTGGAACTGGCAACAACGCTCCCGTTATTTGATACGCCAGCCGCAACCGCGGCCATCCATCAGCTCGACGCTGCCGGTGCCATCGATATCGTTCTGCATTCTGACTGGGATGGCAATCGCTCGTGGCGCGTCAGGCACATGACCGACCCGGGGCGCGAGGTGGCGCGGCTTATCCGCGACCAGGCGATCTGGAATCGTCTCCGGGTCGACTTGTTGCGATCGGGCGACCCGTTCACACTGCTTGTGAATACCTACAGCGACAATCTCGCACTCACCATGGCCCCCTGACGGCAGCAATCGCGAGGCCTGGCGTCCGATCACCGCCCCAATCGCCATGACAAAAACTAGAACGTATAGCCGATCTTTACGCCGGCATTGTTGATACCGACATTGCGCCGGCAGAATCCAGCATTCGAACCGTGATCGAAGGAGGCGACAACTTTCCAGTTATCGGCAAATTTGTAGGTGAAGGCGAAGGATTCACGAAAAAGGAGACTGCAACCCAGGGCAAGCTGGTTTGATCCAACCCCGGGATTGTTCGGCCCGTCATGGACAAGAGCATTCCAGCCCAGTTCAAAGGCAAAACGATCATTGAAGTCGAAGGTCCAGACGAGACCGGCATAAGCCTGATTGCGGAAACGGTCGAGGTTGATGTTGCCACCGGCGACGAGGCGCGGGCGAATGACAAAATCAAGAAAGGGATTGCCGGAAGCGTTTCCGTAGCGCGGGCTGAGCACTTCGAGATTGATGTCGGCGCTCTGCTCGGCGCGGTGCAGCAGGGAATGCGCGATACCGCCGAAGCGGGCCTCGAAACCGGTAAAGGGCGACAGCGCGACTGGCGCCGCCGGTGGCGGCGCAGGCGTGGTGTTCAGAAGGTCGGCGGCGTACGCCGGGCGCCCAAAGACCATCAGCTGGCACATCAACAGAACCGCAAAGGCTGTCTTTTTCATTGGTTGTGTATCTCTATCCTGAACTTTGGCCCTGAACTTTGGCACGACGACAAACCAAATGCGGTGATCCGGTTGATCCTTTGCTCATGAAAAAGCACTTTTAGTAGATCGCACCGCCAACGCAAGAGCAATATGCGCTTTAGCGCCTTCACGGCTTGCCGGTGTCGCTGTCAAGCAACACGCCTCTTAAGATACGGCCAAGCAACCCAAACAGCCGGCCTCCGGCTGCGATTTGCCGCCCTTTTTGTTGCGCCGAAGGCTCGGTTCATTGTGCTTATTTTGCAACAATTCCTGCAAATCTTCCGTAACGTCATAGGCCTTATATTTTATCCGAAATCGATTTGCGCTCATAAGTTGTTATAATTTCTTCAAACTTTTCATCACCTCGACATTGACGGCGATTTCAGCAGTTTTTCTGCGCCTGCCTGGGCGTTTACAATTTCGTAAGAAACGAGGCATTTTCCCCGGATTGGAGTATGGATTTACGAAATTTATATGCGATCCGATCCGTTGCGGTCGTTTTTTCAGACCGAGACGGTTTCGAAAAATTTTGACATGTGTCGATCCGCTTAGTCCGGAGTATTGGTGGTCATGGTGATTGCAAATTTCAGGCAGGGTGGGGGATGGCGCCGGCTCAGCCAGCGATTCTGGCTTCTGGCCGGCCTGTGCGCCTTTGGCGCTGCGGTATCCCCTGCGTGCGCGCAACCAGCCGCAGCCTCGCCGTCGCGCGAGCAATACGAACAACTCTTCCTGATCACACTGAAAAATCCCTCGGATCTTGACGCGTCGTTCAGGTTTGCCCAGGTCGCGGCCGCGCTTGACGAAGATGAAGCGGCGATCGGTGCCCTCGAGCGTCTGCTCTTCTACAATCCGAAATTGTCGCGCGTGCGGCTTGAACTCGGTGTTCTTTATTACAAGCTCAAAGCCTACGGCCAGGCACGCGTCTACTTCACCAGCGCGGTCGAGGGCGAGGGTGTGCCGGAAGAAGTGCGCGCGCGGGCTCAGGCCTTCATCCAGGAGATTGATCGGCGCGACAATCCCAGCCAGTTTTCAGGCTATTTCCAGTCAGGCGCGCGCTATCAGTCCAACGTCAATGCCGGGCCTTCCTCGCTGAACGTAAGGGCTCTTGGCTTTGATGCCGTGCTCAATCAGCAATTTGGCCGGCGCAATGACTGGAACAGTTTTTTCCTCGGAGGCGTGCGCCATATCCAGACCATCGAGAACGGGCGTGGCGACACCATCGAAACGACAGTGTCGGGCTATATCTCACGCCAGAACCGCAACCCGGAATTCGATATCGGTCTGGTTGAAATTACCTCCGGGCCACGCATCAATGTGGCGCCCGATGTTCTGCCAGGGATCACGGTGCGCCCCTATGGGCTGGTAAATGTGACAAGTCTCGGCCGCACGGGCTACCAAACGGCAACCGGCTATGGCGCAGCGATCACCATCCCGACGCCCTGGGCAAGCTTCGAAGCGGTTGGCGATTCGCGGCGCCGGGCCTTCGAGAATTCAAGTAAATTCCCGGTTGCAGGCGAGCAGACGGGCGTGCTGTCAACAGGGTCGCTGTCGGCTCTCGTTCCGGTCGTCGACGGGCTCAGGGTTTTTGGTCGCATCGCCTATGCTGACAACGCAACGAATTCGGCCTTTGCCTTCAATGCCTTCGTTCAGCAATCCTATGATATCGGCATTCAGTGGGATTTTCGCGCGCCCTTTATTGATGCGCCGCTGCGCTGGACATTGACGCCGACCGTTGGTCAGATCTGGACGCGATACGGGCTGCCCAATCAGCTGATTGATCCGGCTACGAACCGTCGGGACCGCGAGTTCCGCGTCGGCCTGTCGCTTGATGCGCCGCTTACCGAAAATCTCGGTTTTGCGGCTCAGGTCCTGTTACAGAACAATGCCTCCACCCTGCCCAATTTCCGCTACCATAACTGGACAGTGGTGATTGGTCCGACGCTACGGTTTTGAGGGGAAATGCGATGACAAGACCATCCATGATCAAAGCGCGTCACGCCCTCCTCCTGATGGGGGTCAGCCTGTGCGCCATGGCGACCAACGCCATGGCGCAGAACGTTGGCACCACCGGCGCAGTCAATCCGCTTACCCAAAGCACGCCGCCGGGCGGCAGTACGCGTCAGGTGACGCTGGGCAGCCAGGTCATCTTCAAGGAGCGCTTCGTCACCTCGGCGGCCGGCTCTCTGCAGCTGGTGTTTCTCGACAAGTCGACGCTCAATATCGGCCCCAACAGCGATGTGGTGATCAACGAATACGTCTATGATCCGGCGAGGCGCGACGGCAAGATGAGTATCGGCCTTGCCAAGGGGGCGCTGCGCTTCGTCGGCGGACAGATCAGCCATAATGGCAATGCTGAAATCAAGACACCGGTGGCGACCATCGGCCTGCGTGGCGCGGTTGCCACTGCCTCCTTCAACCCCCAGAGCCAGACGCAGACGACATCGAGCATTGTCGGCTCGGCGACCGTCACTGGCTTGGCCGGCGGCACGGTGACGATGGTGCAGGGCTACACGACGACGGTTGGCCAGGGGCAGTCTCCGTCGCAGCCAACACGCACCCCCCCGCAGGTGCTGGCAACCGTAACCGGCCAGACGACGAGCCAGTCAGGACAAACAGGCGGCACCACCACGCCCCCCAGCGACAACACAGCCAACACACAGCTGGCAGGCGATCGCTCGCAATCGAATGTGGTGCTGACCACCACACGATCCACCAATCAGGTGGCGCAACAGACCAGTTCAACCAATCAGAGCGTCACCGACACCCGCCAGTCAACGCAGGTCACCTCGACGACGACGGCAGCAGCGCCCATCGCGCAGGCAGCGCTTGCACCGCGGGCGCTCGCCTATGTCGTCGCCGGGCCGGGCGCGGGGGGGAGCATTCCCTATCTCACCGCTGCTTTCATCGGCAACGCATCGGCCTCGACGACACCATTGCTTGGTTACCGTGTGGGCGGTGACGCAGAGGTTCGCTCCAGCGAAACCATCCGCACCCTGCAGGTTGGCTTTGGCATCAATGGGCGCGGCGCCGCGCAGACATCGGTGTTTTCGGTCGTGACTGAAGCGTTCTTCCAGACAGGGCAGGAAACGATCTACAATGGCGGGATTCAAGCGTCTTCGCGGCAATCAGCAACACAACGAGCAGCCTTCGCGGTTTCAGCTATCTCGTCTGTTCCGGGAAGCGTGCAATTAGCGAGCGATGGCAGCCGCATTCCCGTATCTTTGACCATTGATCAAAACGATTACAACCGCGCCAACCAGCCCGTTGCCGATGTTGCCTTCCAGTTCGGCGGTACCATACCCGGTCAGGGGCAAAATTATACTTTCACGCAAACCGTTTCGTCGACTGCGGTTCCCACCGGGCTTGGAGCGAACCGGCCAAGTCTCTCGCTTGCCGGTTATGCAGGCGGCATCCTGGAGACGGGAACATTTGACGCCTCGGGCAATCGCATCGGCACGCAGTTTGTGACTGTGACGGGACGAAACGGTGATGGCAGCGATGTTGCGCTCGTTCTTGACGGCGGGACATCTCGGGCGACGGCTGATATTCAACTGGCGAGCCGTTCGGCCGGCTCCCGATTTGTCAACGGCACCTATCAATTTGGCAATCTCAACACGACACAAGCAGCGCGCAGCACCTATATCGACACCAACACCTTCGCCCTTCGTGACCGCACTGTACGCGATCCCAACACGACGGCACCCGCAACCGATTCGCCAGCGCCTTACATCAGTTCCACCGGCAGCGGGACCTATCGCAACATTCAATCGGGATTGACCAGCTGGGATACGATCATCGGCACCAATCCTGCGGCGGCTCAGGCCATCATTGCTGCAACCGACATCACGCCCTGCCAGTGCGAATTCACCAAATGGGGCTTCTGGTCAACCCGCTCTATCCGCGACAATGTCGGCGGCGGCAATGATCAGGAGCGCGGACATCTTCTGACGTGGGTCGCGGGGCAATTGTCGGACCGCTCACTCATTCCAACCACCGGCAGTGCCACCTATAACGGCCACATCATCGGCAACGTGCAATTTGGCAACGGCACGGGCACCAATTACGTTGCCGGCGGTACCTTCAATCACACTGTCAATTTCGGCCAGGGAACGGGCAGTCTCGCCTTCACCTTCGATCAGCGCAGCTATGCCGGGACGAGTACGCTGAACTCAACCAACCGGGCGAATTTCAACGGCAGTTTCGCCACTAGTGGAAGTCCTGTCCCTGCCAGCGGGTCCCTGCAAGGCTCTTTCTTCGGGCCGAATTCGGGCGCGGGCACAGCACCGCTTGAACAGGGCGGGCAATTCACCATCACCGGCACGCCGCCAAGCGGACCGGGGGTTTACAACGCCGCCGGTATCTTCGCGGCGCGGCGCTAGACGGCGCGCCCTTCTGTCGACGTCGCCGCGCGGGCTGGCGGCCGGCTAACCCGGAATGTCGTGATGACCAGGGCGCAGTATTTCACGTTGCTGGAGGATGGCGCCCTTGCGGGTGCATGGGGTGGCAGGCTTCATCATTTTCTGGCGGCATCGATCATCGTCGGCCTGCTCATTCTGGTTCTGTCAATTGAGCCTGATCTTGGCCTTGCCTCCCGGGTGGCGCCCTTCAGCGAAACCCTTATGCTGATCGTCCTTGGCAGCGAGTACGCCTTTCGCCTGTGGACGGCACCCGACAATCCCCGTTTTGCGGCGATGGGACCTGTCGCGGCGCGATGGATGCATGCCTCATCGGCCGGCGCCCTGCTCGATCTTTATATTCTGGCCGGTATTCTTGCTTTCCTCACTGGTTATCTGTCCCTCGAAACCGCCACCGCTTGTGCGCTGCCGCGCTGCCTCAAACTGGTGCGATATTCGCCGATGCTGAGCGCGCTTGGCAAGGCGCTGATGCTGGGTCGCCAGGCCCTCTTTGCCAGCGCCGTCATCGTCGGCATGATCGGCATGATCTTCGGCAGTGCGATTTTCCTGCTTGAACGGGCGGGCCAGCCCGAGGAATTCGGCCATCTGACCAGCGTCATCTGGTGGACGATCAGCACCGTCACGGGTGCCAGCGGTGATGACAGCACGCCCGATAGCCGCATCGGGCAATTGCTCTATGTCATTCTCAGTATCAGCGGCTTTCTCATACTAGCGCTTCCCATGGGGGTCATCGCATCGGCGTTTGACGCGACATTGGCAAAGCGCAGCTTCGTGGTGACGTGGAACATGGTGGCGCGCGTCCCGCTGTTCAGGAGCCTGCCGGCTGCCGCCATCGCGGCTATCACCGAGCAGCTCAATGCAGAATCATTTGAAGATGGCGCGCTCATCATCCGTCGTGGCGAACCGGGTGAGCGCATGTATTTCATTCTTGGCGGCAGCGTCGTCGTCGCAACCGAAGCGGGACCGATCCGTCTCGACAGCGGTGATTATTTCGGTGAACATGCCCTGCTCACCGACGAGCCGCGGAGTGCGACGGTGAATGCAAAGGGCCGGACGAAATTGTTATCCCTTTCCAAGCGTGATCTTGCAGCGGTGATCGAGCGCGCACCCGAGATCAAAGATGTCTTGCGCCAGACGGACATCGCCAGACGAGGGGCTTGAAGCCGGGTATGCGCTACGCGAACCGATTATACTGGCTGGCGGTCGGCATTCCCTTTGCCCTTATTGTCTTTTTCGAGATCGCCGCACCGCACGCCCTCGCGCCGCTGCGCGATCTGGTATTCGACAGCTACCAGC
>JAKFVK010000079.1 GCA_021732205.1 Hyphomicrobiales bacterium
GTTGGCGCGACAATCGACCAGGCGCTGCTGGGTCGTCTTGAGAACCTGACCGACCTCATGCAGCGCCACACGACGGCGATTTCCGAAGAAGTGACGAACGGCACCGACCTTCTGGGGCGCTCGATTACCGATCATCTGTCGGCGATTGCAGCCAGTCTCGATGATCGGGCGGCCTCCATTGCCGATATCCTCGAAAGCCGCGCGACGTCGATTGATCTGAAACTAGGTGAAAAGGCGACAAGTATTGCCGAGACGCTTGAAACCAACGCCGAGCGCATCGAGCAGGCGCTGATCGAAATGCGCGCCAATCTCGACACGAACGGCGCGAGCATTACAGGCGCACTCGACAACGCGGCGCGCAATCTCAGCACGCAGATTGGCGAAACCACCCACCAGGCGATCAACACATTGGCGCAGTCAGCCGCTCGCATCCAGGTTGAGTATGACGCCGGCCAATCCCGCTTTGCCGAGCAGGTGGCCCATATCGAAGGGTCGCTTGGTGACATGCGCGAGAAAGTTACCGCAAGCGGCAACACGATCATCAACGCGCTTGATGCTTCCGCACTGGCACTCAATCTGGAACTTACGGGGACGACGAAACGCGCTGTCGATGCGCTGTCTGAAGCCGGCCGGCGTATCCACGATGAAATTTTCGCCAGCCAAACCGAGTTCGCCGACAAGACGGATCGTGTCGAACTTGCCCTTGCGGATATGCGCAGCAATCTCGAGGCAAACGGCCATACAGTCATCAACGCCCTTGATGCGGCCGCACACGCGATCAGCGCGCAACTGAGCGGCACGACAGATCGCACCATCGCTGCCCTGTCGCAGGCCGGCCAACGCCTTCATGCTGATATCAGCGCCAGCCAGGCCGATATCGTCACCGCCATTCTTACCAACCTCGACACGCGCGGTCAGGAAATCGTTGCCTCAATCACTCAGACCGCTCACGGCATGGCATCAAACCTGCTGGAGACGGGCGCGTCGGTCACAGCCAACCTGCAGCAGATCAGCGGTGCGGTTCAGGCGACGCTTGAACAGACCGGCAATACGCTGACCTCCGATCTCATGGAGACAGGCGGCACCATCACCGCAACAATCCGCGACAATGGCACAACGGTTGCCAAGACATTCGAGGAAAAAGCAACCATGCTGGCGCAGCTCGTGACGCTGCAGGGCGCGGTGCTGAAGCAGACTTTGGCGGATGGCGCGACAACCATCGGCACGACCATCACGGGTGATGCGAAGAAGGCCGTCGAACAGCTCGCCTCAACCTACAGCACCATCGGCACCGACACGCGCAAGGTTGTGTTGTCGCTGACCGACACGACACGCCAATTGGGTGATGTGCTCCATAGCGCCGATGTGCGCCTGGGTGCGCTTGATATCGCGCTGGGAACCCGCGTCGACAACGTCATGCATACGCTTGATCAGGTCACCGGGCGGGCCGACAACGCCGCCGCCCAGTTGACTGTCCAGACGGATGCCCTGCAGACGGCGGCCGATGCGGTCGACAATAATGGCCGGCGCATGCTGCACGATATCGGCAGCCAGGCCGCCAACCTCACGCGCGTTGCCCAATCACTGCAGGACGCCAACAGCGCGGTTGAGGCGGCGCTCGGCTCGCGTCGCGCAGAAATGGAGACGCTCAGCGAGCAGATCCTGCGCCGCGCTGAAAGCGTTGACGAGATGCTGCGCGAGCGCCAGCAGAACATTCAGCGCACGCTTGAGATGGTTCAGGACCGCACACGCGAAATTGGTCAGTTCCTTGCGCAGGCATCGCAGCTGGCAACACAGGCGGCGATCGACCAGTTCGAACGCTTGCGAAGTGATGCCGGCAGCGAGAGCGAGCGCTCTCAGCTTGCTGTTCGCGAAGCCTTCGATCAGGTGAGCGCCGAAATTTCGGGCGCGCTCACCCAGGCAACCGAGCGCTTCGCCACAACAGCGCAAGAGCTGCAATCAACCGCTGTCACTATCCGCAGCGAGATTGACGCGACGCGTCATGAAATGCGCAAGAGCGTTCTCGAACTGCCGCGCGAAACGCAGGAATCGACGGCAGCCATGCGCCGGGTTGTCGCCGACCAGATCCGCGCCCTCAACGAGCTATCGGATATCGTCGCCCGTCACGGTTCCGCCTCCGATGTCAGCCAGCCGGCGCGCCGCCCGGCTGCCCGTGTCGAGACAGCAAGTGCTGCACCTGCCCGTGTCGCTGATTTCCCGATCTCCAGCGAGCCGGCGCCGCGCCGTCTGACGCCCATCAAGCCCGTCATTCGACCCCGCAGCGAAGAGCCGCGCGGCGAAGCAGCGCCTACCGGCTGGCTGCGCGATCTGCTGACACGTGCCTCGCGAGAGGATGAAGATCGGGGCGGCGCCGGCAACGCCTTGCCGCGCAGCACGTCGCCCCTGCCCGACAGCCTCGGACAATTATCAACCGGTATAGCCGACGCCATCGATAGCGAAGCTCTGCTTGACGCCTGGGACCGCTACCGGCGTGGCGAGCGCAAAGTGTTCTCGCGCCACCTCTATTCTCTGCAGGGCCAGCAGAGCTTCGATGACATCCGCCGCAAATACAGCCGTGACAATGAATTCCGTGCTGCGGTTGATCGCTATATCGACGATTTCGAGCGTCTCATTCGCGACATCAGCCGTCGCGATCCCGACAATACGCAGACACAGAACTATCTCGTCTCGGAAACAGGCAAGGTCTACACCCTGCTGGCGCATGCGTCGGGGCGCCTTGAATGAGCGCTCACACAGGACGATGATCAGCCAGACGTCCGGACAAAAAGGCAGGCCCGCAGGCCTGCCTTTCTTGTAGCTTCAGGTGTTTCAACTGTGGCGATCAGCCCAGGCGACGAGGCGCAGGAGAACATCCGACATCGTCTTGTCGAGTGCAGCCACAACCACTGCCGGCTCTGAACCTGAAACCGGCGCCTGCCCGCCGAAAATTTCAGCAGCGATCACCTGGCCATTGCGGTTGCCAACGAGCCGCGCGGTAAGCTCGATCTGCACCTTAGGGGAAGTTGACAGGTCAAGTTCAAACGAGCGGATCTCCGTCACCAGGCGGATGGCGGCATCAATGCCTTCACCCGGCCGCACGACCGAGTTAAGCCTGCGCGCATTCTCAAACGTCGTGACGATACGTGACTGCACGAGGCGGGGCAGACGATCAGCCCATTGCACACCGGCCAGATAGTTAATCTCGTTGGCTCGTGGCTTGACAAGGATGCGATCGGTATCGAGCGCCCTGACGGCTGATGACTCGGCGATCGCCACCGTTCCGCGACGACCGCTGCTGGCAGCTGGAACCTTAGGTGACGACAAATCATATGTCTCCAGCGGCGGCGGCGAAATCAGCCCGCCGACACCCCCGCTGGCACTGCAGCCCGCAAGCCCTGCCGAACCAGCCAGAAGGAACCAGCGTCGAGTAACGTAGCAATCAACTGCAGACACGCGCGTCATCCTACCTGCGGCCGGAAAATTCGGGCGCTCCCGGGCGGCCGAAAACGAATTGCTGTGGGTTGCGCTCTACTTCGCGCAGGAACCGGTCCACCGTTGAGATCGTCCGACGGCCATCGTTGACGAAGGCCTGGAGGTCCGTGAGGCCCGCCCCGGTGAAGCGATTGAGATTGGTTGATAATTGCTCGATGCGCTTGTCAAGATTTTCTGCCGTGGCGCGGATCGACTTTGCTGCCTGACTGACATCGCCAATGATACGATCGCTGCTTTCGGACAATCCTTTGGTGAATTTTTCCGTATTGGCGAGGTTGCGTTCAAGGCTCTGCACCGAGCGCCCCACGGCATCAGGATCAATGGCCGAGAGAAGCGATGTTGCCTTCTCGATCCCCGGCTGCAGCTTCTCGGCTGCCACCGCGATACTGCGCGCAGCCGAACTCGCATCCGACACAAGTGTGCTGATCTTCTCACGCTCATCAGCAAGCGCGGTGACCACTGCCGCCACGCCATCGACAATTTCGCGCACGCGGGCCGGGTCGATCGCCTCGGCAACATTCTGCAACTGGGTCGACAGATCAGCAATCCGCCGCGCCGCAACCGACAGATCGGCGATCAGCGTGCCGATGCCGTCACTGTTCTTGGCGAGCGCATCGGAGAATGTCTCGACATTTTTCAATGTGTTGTTGATCGGCGCCTGCGCCTGACCGACCGTGTCCTCAACCTTGGCGATGACGTTGTTGACACGCCCGAGCGTGTCGGCCCCCCCTTCGAGGAGGTTCTGGACGAACGAGCGCTCAGCAAAGATCGCCGGCGCCACACCATCAGGCCCCGGATCGAGATTTTCCGCCGTGTCTGTGCCGCCGAAAAATTCGATCGAGGCCACGCCCGTGAAGCCGAGCGAGGCGAGTCTTGCCCGCGTGTTTCGCTTGACGGGCGCCAGATCGTCAACCAGCACGCGCGCCCGTATTTCCGAGCGGTTGCCAGGGTTGATGCCAAGCTCCGACACTTCGCCAACCCGCAAACCGTTGAACAGCACCGAACTGCCAACCGACAGACCCTGCACCGAGCCTGAGAACACCACATAGAAGGGCCGCCTTGATCCTGTGCCGCCGGAGCGCGAAATCCAGACCAGGAACAGGGCGGCAATCAGCAGCGAGACGACAACAAAAGCGCCGACGATTGCATTGTTGGCCTTGGTCTCCATCGCCGTCTACTCGCTTCTGTGTGTAATGCCGCGCGCGCGGGGCCCGCGAAAATAAGCCTGAACCCAAGGATGATCGAATTTCAGCATGTCTTCGAGCGTTCCTGTGGTCAAAATGTGTTTGTCGCCAACCACCGCGATGCGGTCGCAGATCGTTGCAAGGCTGTCGAGGTCGTGGGTTACCATGAAAACGGTAAGGCCCAAAGTCCGTTGCAGGCTGCGGATGAGATCATCGAATTCGCCCGCTGATATCGGATCGAGCCCGGAGGTTGGTTCATCAAGGAAGACGATCTCGGGGTCAAGCGCCAGCGCACGCGCCAGTGCCGCGCGCTTGATCATGCCGCCCGACAATTCAGCCGGATATTTGTCAGCAGCGTCAGGGCGCAGACCAACCAGCGAAATCTTCAGCCTGGCGATATCATCCAGCAATTCCTCGTCAAGATTGAGATATTCACGCAGTGGCAACTGCACATTCTGCTTCACGGTGAGTGATGAAAACAGCGCTCCCTGCTGGAACAGAATTCCCCAGCGTCGCTCAACGGATATGCGTTGCGCACTATCGGCCCGACGCATGTCGATGCCGTTGACCTCGATCAGCCCCGAGCGCACCGGCGCCAGACCGACGATCGCCCTCAGCGTCACCGATTTGCCGGTGCCGGACGCGCCGACGACGCCAAGAACTTCACCGCGATAGACATCAAGATCGAGATTTTCAAGAATGACCCGATGACCATAGGCGACCGTCAGATGACGCACCTTGATGATGACCTGCAGTGATTCGGCTGACTGAGTGGCGATGGGAGCGTGAACTGTCATATATCGAGCGCCGCAAAGACAATGGCAAACAGCCCGTCAACCACAATCACCATGAAAATCGCTTTCACCACCGAGGCGGTCGTATGCTTGCCCAGCGATTCGGACGAACCTTCGACGCGCAAGCCTTCGATGCAGGCAATGACACCGATGATGACAGCCATGAACGGCGCCTTGACGACGCCGATGAAGAGGTGGCGCGGCTTCAGCACGGAGCGCAGCTGTTCGATAAAAGCGGAAGGCTCGATGCCGACGTAAAGCCAGGAGGTTATGAGCGCGCCAAGAAGTGCGGCAAGATCACTGATAACCGTCACCAGAGGAAGAGCAATAACGAAGGCAGCCAGTCTGGGGATGGCGAGAATTTCGATCGGATTGAGGCCGATGACACGCATCGCGTCGATCTCCTCGCGCATCTTCATCGCGCCAAGCTCTGCGGTTGTGGCAGAACCCGATCGGCCAGCGAACATGATGGCAGCCAGCAGAAGGCCCAGTTCGCGCATCACCAGGATCGCCACCAGATTAACGGCAAAAACCTCGCCGCCATATGCCTTGAGCTGAAAGGCCCCCTGCTGAGCAACGATGCCGCCAACCAGAAAGGACATGAGAAAGACAATCGGTATCGCATTGAGGCCGGTACGCTCGAGATGCGTTGCAATCGCCGCCGGGCGGATACGCGAGGGATGGCGGGCAATATGCGACAACGCGATCACCACTTCGCCGAAAAATTCGAGAATGCCGCGCGCATCCCGACCTGCTGCCCTGACCCCCGCACCTATATCGGCAAGCGTCCCGATGAGTTGGTTACGCGGTAGTGGCGGGCGCGACTTCTCGGTCTTGCGATTGAGAACCGTGTCGATGAGGGCACGCCGGTCAGGGTCGTTGCCTTCAAGAATCGTTGGAATGCCGGCCGCCTCGAACGCCTCGCTTGTTCTAACCAACAGCCAGGCCCCGGTCGTATCGATGCGCCGCACACCGTCAAACCGGATATCGACCGAGCGCAAGCGCCGCCCGTCCGGTTTCAACTTCTTCAGTGCGTGATCGATTTCCTCCGCGCGATCGACCGTCCAGTCTCCTCGCGCCACAAGGATACCGTGCTGACCTTCATCGACGAATTTAACAAATGCCATCGTCGCGCCTCACCGAGGAAGGAGATAAAACCTGAGTGGCTGAACTTAATCCTTCATTAACCAGCGCTGGCCGCGAATGTCGAGGCATAACCCGGCTCATGCGGCTGAACCCGTATCCCTCGCCGCGTCAGCGCGTGCGGTCAGCGTCAAAACCACGGCTATCGCCGCAATAGATGCCATCGCCAATTGCGCCCGTCCGCCGAAACAGGCGTAAAGCGGGCCGGCAGCGAGCATCGTCACCCCATTAGCTGCCCCCAGAAGGCTCGCATAGAGCCCTTGCGCCCGGGCGGCGAGAAATCCCGTAAACAGACGGCCGATCAGCCAGGTCGTCGCGATATGCGTGCAGGCAAACGAGCAGGCGTGAAGAATCTGCATCGGCACCAGAATCGGCCATGGCGGATCGAATGCCATCACCGACCAGCGCAGACAGGCCGCTGCACCCGCCATCATCAGGAGAGATTTTGCCTCGAAGCGGGCAATGATGCGTCGCGACCACAGGAACATCAGAATTTCGGCAATAATCGCTACCATCCACAGCGCGCCGATGGCGGTTTCTGAATAACCAAGGTGCTTCCAGTGAACACTGCCCTGCACGTAAAAGACGGCATGGCTGGCCTGCAGCAGCGCTGCTGCCAGAAAGAGCGGGCGTACCG
>JAKFVK010000273.1 GCA_021732205.1 Hyphomicrobiales bacterium
GCGTTTGATAGCTGATCGTCGGATGGCATGGACAGGTGCCGATATCGCCTGCCATGCCGATCCGCAGTGAGGAACTGATGCCTGTCATCAAAATCGCCAATGGTACGGAATTGTTCTTCGACCTGACCGGACCAGCAGACGCGCCTGTGGTGGCCTTTTCCAATTCGCTCGGCACGACGCTGGAGATGTGGGATGGCCAGGCGGAAGCTCTGGCCCGGCGCTACCGCGTTCTGCGCTACGACACGCGCGGCCATGGGCGCTCGCAACTGATTGATCAGCCGACCTCGCTCGATGATCTGGCCGATGATCTGGCCGGTCTCCTTGCTGCGCTTCATATCGACAAGGCGCACATCGTTGGCCTCTCGCTCGGCGGCATGACCGGCCAGACCATGGGATTTCGCCATCCCGCCCGCGTCAGCAGCCTGACCTTGATGGCGACAGCCGCCATCATGCCGGACACCCAGTTATGGAATCAGCGCATCGAGCAGTCGCGCGGCAAGGGCTGCGGGTCGCTGGTCGACGGGGTCATGGCGCGCTGGTTCACCGCCCGCACCATTCGCGATCATCCGGATTTGGTGGCGCCCGTGAAGCAGCGCTTTGCCGCGATTTCAGGTATCGGCTATGCGGTGTGCTGTCAGGCCATCCGTGACATGGATCTGCGGGCGCATCTGCCGCGTATCGCGGCGCCGACACTGGTGATTTCAGGCGCCGACGATCCGGCAACCCCGGTTGCCGATGGCAGTGCAATCGCTGCCCTCATACCGGGAGCGGAATTTGTTGTGATCCCCAATGCCGCGCATCTTCTCAATATCGAGCAGAAGGCGATCGTCAACCGCCATCTCATCGCCTGGCTTGATCTCCAAGCCGGTTCGCCACCCGCCGCGCCCGGCGGCGTGAGCTTCGAGGCGGGCCTTGCCAATCGCAAGAGCGTTCTGGGCGCTGAATATGTCGAGCGGGCGCTGGACAGGGCTGGCGCGTACGGGCGCCCGTTTCAGGATTTCATCACGCGCATCGCCTGGGGCGAGATCTGGGGCGACCCGACGCTGCCGCGCAAGACCCGCTCGCTGCTTGTTCTGGCCATCACGCTGGCGCTCAACCGCGAGGAGGAATTCAAGCTTCATCTGCGACCGGCGATTGAGACGAACGGCGTGACGATGGAAGAATTGCGCGCCCTGCTGATGCAATCGGCGATTTATGCCGGCGTGCCTGCCGCCAACAGCGCCATGCGCTGGGTGCGCGATGTGCTCGGCGATAAAATCGCCGAAGCGTGAACCCGTCGAAACAAAAAAGGTGGATAGAGAAAAATGACTGACCCCAGGAACGTCTCTGGCATCATGACGACCTTTCCCAGCCTGTCTGTTTCTCTCTCGTCGAGCGGATCATCGGGCGCTGCAGGCGCTTCCGACGATATTCAGACGGGTCAGGCGCGCACCCGCGATGCGGCTCATGCCTTCGGCACGATGATCGGCGCGCTCATGCGCTCACCCCGCCATCGCAAATTCAAGCTTCAGGATCTCGAAAGCGCAATCATTCCTGCCCTGCTGCTGGGGCAATACGTTGTCGCTCATGCTCCCGTCCCTGATCGCCCGGGCGAAACCGTACCTGTCGCAGCGTTGTGGTGGGCCATGGTATCTGTTGATGTTGACAAGCGCCTGTCGCGGGCAATTTCGTTTCCGCTCACGCTCTCGCGGGATGAATGGCGCAGTGGGGACATCCCGTGGATTGTTGATGCCGCCGGCCACCCAACCAATCTGCGCCCGCTCATTGATGAGGTGAGCCGCCACGCGTTGAACGGCGTTCAGCCGCGTCTGCCACCCGCAGCTTTCGCTTGAGTAACCCTTCAGTTTCAGGACAATAGCTGCCATGGAAAAATCGACCACAGACCCTGAACCCTCCCGCTCACGCGCGCCGGCCAGCACCATCGAGGCTTTCGTTGAAAACGCCCTCTTTATGTCGCGCTGGCTGCTGGCACCGATCTATCTCGGGCTGGTTGTCGGCACGCTGGCACTCCTGATCATTTTTGCCCGCGAATTGTTCGAACTGTTCCATCTTGCCGTTTCGAGCAGCACGAAGGCTGAATCGATCATTTTGGTTATTCTGTCGCTGATCGATATCTCGCTTGCCGCCAATCTGGTGATGATTGTCACCTTTGCCGGCTATGAAAACTTCGTGTCGAAAATGGATATCGAGGATCACCCCGATCGTCCGGCTTGGCTCGGCAAGATCGATTTTGGCGGGCTGAAGCTGAAGCTGGTTGCCTCGATTGCCGCCATCTCGGCCATCCAGTTGCTGAAAGTCTTCGTCACCGAAGCCAATCTCTCATCCGAACGCATTTACTGGATGATTGTCATCCACATCACCTTCGTGATGTCGGGCGTGCTGCTGGCGATCATGGACTACATCACCGCCAAATCGAAGGCATTGGGATACGAAGGCGACTGAGCGTGTCAGCGCTGCAGCGTCGCCTGCTGGACCCGGCTTGTGGTCGGATCGACGCGGGAAAACTGGGCGCGGCCATTTGACAGGACGGCCAGCTGGACATTGTCGAAGCGCAGAACATTGCCGTTGACCTGGACCTGACCGTTTTTGACCTCGTTGGCGCTTGAATAACGTACCCGTGCCCGCCCGTCCCTGAAGTCGCTGACATTGAACGACACATTGCGACCATCGGGCAGTCTGCCGGTAAACGTGCCTTCGGCCTGCTCGGCGGTAACGGTGGGCGCCCTGATGCGCCTTGGCTGCGTGCCTGTGCCGAGACTTTCAGCAAGGCTTATGAGCACCTGGGCGTTGTTGACGCTGCCAAGTCCGATATCGATCGCCATACAGGTCTCCTTGCCACTGGTGCGCGTCAAGTTGTGAATGCGAGGGGTTAGCAAAACGTAAAAGACTGTTTGCCGACCGCTTGAGCTTGCGGCGCGGGCTGCTAGGGTCCAGACCTATTCATTTCAACGCAACGGCATGAAAAGGGTGGATGAAATGGCAGGAGAAAGGCGAGAAGCATACTCAAGCGTATGGTTGAGCCTTTCGACGCCCCATTTCGCCTCCCTTTTCTTGTCCGCAGGATCGCGGCAGGAAACGCGATCTCCATGTCGCAAGCCCTTGAAAGTCAGACGACTTCCTGCGGCCTTGCTTCGCGATCTCGCGCTTCCTGCCAGCGACCGTTGCGCTGACATGAATGGGTCTGGACCCTAGGTTTTGCCGGGGTTTGCACGAGGTAACGGTGATGTTGAAATCTGGAACGATGGTCATTCTGGGCGTCCTGCTCTCCCTTCTGATACCAGCGCGCAGTGAAGAGCTGCGCATTTATAACTGGTCTGATTACGTCAATCCGCTGGTGATCACCGCTTTCGAACAGGAAACGGGTGTCAAGGTCATCTACGATACCTTCGATCAGATGGATATTGTCGAAAGCAAGCTGCTGGCCGGCAAGACGGGTTATGATCTGGTGGTCGTCACCGCCTCGTTCCTGCCACGCCAGATTCCGCTCAATCTTTATCTGCCGCTCGATAAAAGCCAGCTCGCCAACCTCGCCAATGCCTGGGATGAGGTGACCTCAAGGCTTGGCCGTTATGACCCCGGCAACCGCTTTGCCGTCAACTATATGTGGGGCACGACGGGCATCGGGTATAATGTTGCCAAAGTGCGCCAGCGTCTGGGCGCGGACGCCCCTCTTGACTCCTGGGAGCTGGTTTTTGATCCGGCGATCTTGCGAAAATTGCGTGATTGCGGGGTCTATATGCTGGACGCCACCGAGGAATTGTTCCCTGCCGCGCTGCGTTATCTGAGCCTCGATCCCGATTCGAAGAGTGAGGCTGATCTGCGCCGGGCGGCCGAGCTGCTTCAGGCCGTTCGCCCGTTCGTGAAGAAGTACCATTCCTCGGAATATATCAACGCGCTCGCAGGCGGGGACATATGTCTGGCGATCGGTTATTCCGGCGATGTCCTTCAGGCACGCAAACGTGCCCGCGAGGCTGCTGAGCAGACCGGCAAGCCGCTCGTTGACATCGCCTATGTGATCCCGAGGGAAGGGGCGTTGATGTGGTTTGATAACTTTGTCATTCCGCGCGATGCCGCCAATCCGCAGGCAGCCCACCGCTTCATCGATTTCGTCAATCGCCCGCAGAACGCGGCGCTCAACTCGAACTTCATCCAGTATGCCAATTCCAATCTCGCCTCGCAGAAATTCATCGACAAATCGGTGCTCGACGATGCCGGTATTTTCCCCCCGCCGGTGACCTTTGCGAGGCTCTACACCATCACCCCCTATGACGAGGCAACGCAGCGCCTGGTCAATCGCCTCTTCACCCGCATCAAGAGCAATCGCTGATGATGTCCACCCGTCAGCGCATGAACGGGCGCCCGGTCGATGACTGATGAGCGGGCGCTTCTGGAGCTGCGCCATCTTGGCAAGAGTTTCGGGACCACACGTGCCCTGCATCCGGTCGACCTGGTCGTTCGGCGGGGAGAATTTTTTGCTCTCCTCGGCCCGTCGGGATGCGGCAAGACCACATTGCTGCGTCTCATCGCCGGCCTTGAAAGCCCCGATACCGGCGCGGTCTGCCTTGAGGGGATGAACATCACGACATGGCCGGCACATCGGCGCCCGCTCAATCTGGTGTTTCAATCCTACGCGCTCTTTCCCCATATGGATGTCGGCGCCAATATCGCCTTCGGTCTGCGCCAGGACGGGGTCCCGGCGGCCGAGCGCCGGCGGCGGGTTGCCGACATTCTCGATCTGGTCCGCATGGGCGACGCCGCGCATCGTCGCCCTCAACAATTGTCGGGCGGTCAGCAGCAGCGCGTGGCGCTGGCGCGCGCGCTGGTGAAACGCCCTGCCGTGCTGCTGCTGGATGAGCCGATGGCCGCGCTCGACCGGCAATTGCGGGAGGAGATGCAGAACGAGTTGAAGCGCATCCAGCGCGAATTGAAGACGACTTTCATCCTGGTGACGCACGATCAGGACGAAGCCATGCGGCTGGCGGACCGCATCGCCGTGATGGCAGGTGGCCGTATCCTGCAATGCGCCACGCCTGACGAGCTTTATGCCGCCCCGGTTGACCGGGTCGTTGCGGGTTTCTTTGGTGAAGCAAATCTGCTGCCGGGCCGCATCGCCAGCACTGAGGGCGCCATCGCCCGCCTGGTTCTGGATGATGGAACACCGCTCGATGTCAGAGCCAGCGCTGCCTGCGGCACCGGCACGGATGTGTACGCCGTGATCAGGCCGGAGCGGATATTGCTGGCAGACGCAATCGCGCCTTCGCCTCGGCAAACGATACGCAAGGGGATCATCACCGCCCGTCATTTTTTGGGCGATACCATTGCCTGTGACATCGCGGTGGCCGGCTGGGGCCCGATGAAACTCACACGCCTCAATTCAGGCTTGACGACGCGCTCGCTCAACGTTGGCACAACCGTCGAGATTGCCGTTGATGCCGACGCCATTGCTGTCGTTCCGCGTGATCAGGGGCGCGTATGATCATTGATCAGCCTTCACAGGCTACCATGGGCAGGGGCGCGCCAGCCTCGAGCGGGCGCGGATGGCGCCGGCTCATTCTCGCCTTGCCACTCCTGTGGGGCATCATCGTGTGCGTGGTGCCGTTGGCAATCATCGCCCGCCTGTCTCTGTCACGCGCAGCGCAGGCGCAGCCACCCTATCGTCCACTCTTTGAAGGGATCGCGCGATGGCCGGAATTTCTGAGTGCGCTCACGCTCGATAATTACAGGCTGCTTGCCAGTGACGACCTCTATCTGTCGGTGGTCATCTCATCGCTGCGGATCGCTGCCATCGCCACGCTCCTCACCCTGCTTGTCGCCTATCCGCTTGGCTATGCGATCGCCAGGGCAAGGCGGCGCACGCAAGGCCTGCTGCTTCTCCTGGTGATGGTCCCCTTCTGGACGTCGTTTCTCATCCGTGTTTATGCCTGGCTGGTGATCCTGAAGCCGGAGGGCCTGCTGAACACTGCTCTGTTGGCGCTGGGCCTTGCCGCAGTACCCCTTGATCTCATCAATCGCGAGGAAGCGGTCATTCTTGGCATTGTCTATTCCTATCTGCCATTCATGGTGCTGCCGATCTATACCACCCTTGAACGTATCGACCCGCGATTGCTGGAAGCCGCGGGCGATCTCGGCGCGCCGCCCTGGCGGGCTTTTGTGGAGGTCACACTGCCGCTTTCTCTCCCCGGCATTTTCGCCGGGATGCTCCTCGTCTTTATTCCCGCAACCGGCGAATTCGTTATCCCCGATCTGCTCGGCGGCCCTGATACGCTGATGATCGGGCATGTGTTGTGGGTGGAGTTTTTTGCCAATCGCGATTGGCCCCTTGCCGCCGCGCTGGCGCTCGTTTTGCTTGCGCTTGTCTGCCTGCCTGTGGTCGCTGCGACCGTGCTGCGGCGGCACAAAACACCATGACGCGCCACGGCCTGTCGCCGTTTGACCGGCTCGTTCTGGCGCTGGGGCTGGCGTTTCTCTATCTGCCCATGCTCATTCTGGTCCTCTATTCATTCAACGCCTCGCGGCTTGTGACCGTATGGGGAGGCTTCTCGCTCACCTGGTACAAGGCGCTCGCCGCCGACCGCCAGCTGATCGAGGCGGCGATCCTTTCCCTTGAAGTGGCCGCCACCAGCGCCACGCTTGCAACACTTGTCGCGACGTTGTCGGCAATCGTTCTGACCCGCCATCGCCGCAACGCAGCTCATTCCCTGCTGGAATTGACCAGCAGCGCCCCCCTTGTACTTCCCGAGATCATCCTCGGCCTTGCCTTTTTGCTTCTGTTCGTTGCCCTGGATATACCGCGTGGTTTCGTGACGGTGACGATTGCTCACGCGAGCATCGGTGCAGCCTTTGCCAGCATCCTCATCCGCTCCCGCCTGGCGCGCTTTGACCAGCGACTGGAGGAGGCGGCCAGTGACCTTGGTTGCCCGCCGTGGCGGGTGTTTATGGTGATCACGCTGCCGCTGAACCTGCCGGCGATCATCGCCGCTTGGCTGCTTGCCTTCACGCTCTCGCTCGATGAGCTGGTGGTGGCGAGTTTCACCACGGGGCCGGGCGCAACGACGTTGCCGATGCGCATTTATTCATCCGTGCGGCTTGGCGTCAGCCCTGAAATCAATGCTGTCAGCGCCATCATGATCGCCGCCGTGGCGCTGGCGCTGCCGCTCAGCTGGCGGCTTGCCGCCAGC
>JAKFVK010000019.1 GCA_021732205.1 Hyphomicrobiales bacterium
ATCCCTGGCGCGCGATATCGGGCGTGATCTCGGCTGCCTTGGCCATGTGTCGACGCTGCGGCGCACACGGGTCGGCGATTTTCGCGCCGATGAGGCAGTGAGCCTCGAAGCAATCCTTGCGCTACGCGAGCATCCCGAGACGGCAGTGCAGCTCAGCACCATTCTTCACCCGATCGCCGGCGCGCTTTCTGATCTGCCGCATATCGCCATTGATCGTCACGCCGCCGAGCGTCTGCGGCGTGGGCAGGCAGCGCTGCTGCGCGGACGAGACGCGCCGATCATCGAGGGCGAGGCCTATGCAACCTGCCATGGCGAGCTGATTGCCATCGGCACCGTGGAAGCCGGTATGTTTCAGCCATCCCGTGTGTTCAGGTCGAGTGGTATCATCACATCCTGACGCCGTTCCAGGCCCCCTTGCGCCTGACAGTTCTCTTCCCCATATGGCGATCTATAGCACAAGGCGGATGCCGAAATCGGGTTCGCCGGTTTGAAGTCGCTTCAAGGAGGGCTTCGTCGTGACACGTCAACCGCAATTTTCCTCGCCTCTTCTGCTTGGGTTCGAGGACATGGAGCGCCTGCTTGAGCGTGCCGCCAAAAGCCAGAGCGATGGCTACCCGCCCTATAATATCGAACGCGTGAACGAGGACCGCGGGACGGCGCTGCGCATCACGCTGGCGGTGGCCGGTTTCAGCCGCGAAGAGCTCGAAATCACCGTCGAGGAGCGCCAGCTGATGGTGCGCGGCCGCCAGAGCGAGGATATGTCCGGCCGGCTGTTTCTCCACCGTGGCATCGCCACCCGGCAGTTCCAGCGCACATTCGTCATGGCGGAGGGGATCGAGGTGACCGAGGCGCGGCTTGAGAACGGGCTGCTCTCCATCGATTTGCTGCGCCCCGAACCGCAGCGCCTGACGCGGCGCGTCGACATCATCGCAAAGGATTAACTTCTTGGGCGCAGCATTGCTGTCTTAAGGATCGTTGAGGAGGGTACCATGCCCCGTAATATTGTCAGTACCGATCCGTCTTTTGCCACCCTTGGCGAGGGCAGATTGGCCTATGTCCGCACACTATTGGCTGAAGAGGTGCCGAATCTCTTCCCGCAAGCGCCGCGTCTCCAGCCCGGTCTGCGCCTGTTCGCGCTCTTCAGTGCCGATGGCACGCCGATCATGCTGACCGACACGCGGGAGGCTGCTTTGGCCAATGCCTGGCAGCATGATCTGGTGACGCTGAGCCTTCACTGAAGGCACGGCGTGCGTATCTCAGCGTGGCGCCCGCTTGCCCAGAATACGCTGCAGGGTGCGCCGGTGCATGCCGAGCCTGCGGGCGGTTTCCGACACGTTGCGCTCGCACAGTTCGTAGACGCGCTGGATGTGTTCCCAGCGTACGCGATCAGCTGACATGGGGTTGGCGGGAGGTTCAGGCCGCGAGCCTGCCTCGCTGACAAGCGCACTCATCACCTCATCGGCATCCGCTGGTTTTGCCAGATAATCCATCGCTCCGAGCTTCACGGCGGTAACGGCGGTGGCGATATTGCCGTAGCCGGTCAGCACGATGGCGCGCGCATCCGCCCGCTCCGCCTTCAGACGGCGCACCACATCAAGCCCATTGCCGTCACCAAGCCGCAGGTCAACCACAGCGAATGCGGGCGGGGATTTCGCCACATGCGCTACCCCTTCGGCGACGCTCTCAACAGCGCGAACGTCAAAGCCGCGCGTTGACATGGCACTGCTCAGACGCTGAAGAAACGCCCGGTCATCATCGACGATGAGCAGGCTTCTATCCTTGTGCATATCAAGTGACATGGTGCGTTCCTGTGTCGTATGGGCCCTCAAAAGGGTGGTTTCGCTGCAAAAAGCGCAAAAAGTGAAACAAAAAGGCGCGCAAAGGTTAAACAGATCAGGCTCGGAAACACCCGACGGTGTCATAAGTGTATTCCATTACGCTTCACTTTGCGCAGTGGATTGCCTTGGACGGTAAATTTATTTTCAAGCGTTGGCATAGGTCGACGTGATCTCGTCTTTTTCGAAATCGGCCCTCATCCAGTCGATCTTCAATTGCGCCCCGTGGTCAGGTGGCGGTCGATTGGCCAGCGCAATGCGCCCGCCGCTTCGCTCGATGAGCCGTTTGGCAATGAAGAAACCGAGGCCCAGCCCTCCGCTGTCGTTGCTTCGCCCCGAAACGTACGGTTCACCAAGGCGCGTCAGGATATCAGCGCGAATGCCGGGACCGTCGTCGATAATCAAAACCGAGATCTGGCGCTCGCTCCAGCGTGCATCGATGCGAACGGTGTCGTGTGCAAAGTCGATGGCATTTTCGATGAGATTGCCGAGACCATAAAGGATGGCCGGGTCACGCCTGCCGACAGGCTCCGGCCCGCTTCCCCTGCATTCAACGGTGACCTGCACGCCGAAATGGCGATGCGGTTCGACGATATTCTCAAGAAGATGGGAGAGCGTCAGGCGATGAAAGGGCTCGTTATCCGATGCTCCCAGTGACGTCAGTTTGCTCATGATATCGCGACACCGCAAGATTTGCTCGCGCAACAGGGCGATGTCCTCGCCATGGTCGGCTTTGAGCGCCGGATCGCTCTCCAGATCCTTGGCGATGAGGGCGATGGTCGCAAGCGGTGTCCCCAGCTCATGTGCCGCTGCTGCGGCAAGGCCGTCGAGCTGTGACAGATGCTGTTCGTGGACCAGCGCCAGCTCGGTCGCGGTCAACGCGTCCGACAATTGCTGGCTCTCGCGGGCAATGCGAGACACGTGAAGTCCCATGAAGACCATCGAGGAGGCAAGTGAAAACCAGGCGCCGAGAACAAACAGTGTCGCTGGCTGGTAAACTTCCCCCGGCGACCATGGCAGCGGCAGGTGCCATATGCCGATCACGGCAGCGGCGACAAGCGTCAGGAACCCGAGGAGCAGGGTCTGTGCCGGATGCAGGCTGGAGGCCGAGACCATCACCGGCACGAGGAACAGGAAGGCAAAAGGATTGCCAAGCCCGCCAGTGAGATAGAGCAGGGCTGCCAGCTGGGCGATGTCGAAGCCTAGATAGGCAAGGGCCATGCGGCCGCTGAGCCGCATCGTTGCCGGAAAAACGTAGCGTGACGCCAGATTGGCCGCGACCAGCGCAAGGATGACGGCAAAACAGGGCAGCAATGGCAGGGTGAAGCCAAATCCGTAGCGAACAAGGAGGATGGACGCAGTCTGTCCCGCGACCGCCAGCCAGCGCAGCCGCACCAGCGTATCAAGGCGCAATCGTCCCATGTTGGAGACAGCAAGCGGTGGCAATTGCGGTAACGTGAACATCGCCTATCTCCGAATTTGCCGCTATGCGAGACTGGACGGGTTGATCGGTGTCGCCATCGCTGCCATCCCTGCTTATAACCCAAAGCTCAGAACCGTGCCGAGGCCTCCCTTGTCCGCATCTCCTCCTGTCGTTCCAGGTGATCACGTCTTTCTCGTCGATGGGTCATCCTTCGTCTTCCGCGCCTATTTCCAGTCGATCAATCAGGATCAACGGTATAATCGCCGCTCCGACGGATTGCCGACGGGCGCGGTCCGCCTGTTCTGCAACAAGCTTCTCCAATTCGTTCGCGATGGCGCGCTAGGCATCAGGCCAACCCACCTGGCGATCATCTTCGATAAATCAGAAGCTTCCTTCCGCAAGGAGCTTTATCCGCTATACAAAGCCCAACGCCCGGACCCGCCTGACGATCTGGTGCCACAATTCCCGCTGATGCGCAGCGCTGTGCGCGCCTTTGGCCTCGTCCCTGTCGAGCAGATACGCTACGAGGCGGATGATCTGATCGCCACCTACGCCCGGCAGGCCCGCGAAGCGGGTGCTGATGTGCTGATCATCTCCGCCGACAAGGATCTGATGCAGCTCATCGGCCCGAAAGTGGCGATGTATGATCCGGCCTCAGGCGAGCCGCAGCGCGGCAAGGGATTTCGTGCCGAGCGGCGCATCGGCGTCGATGAGGTGAAGGATTATTTCGGCGTGCCGCCGGAGCGCGTCGTCGATGTGCAGGCACTCGCCGGGGACGCCACCGACAACGTGCCGGGCGCGCCGGGCATCGGCATCAAGACGGCAGCCCAGCTCATCACCGAATATGGCGACCTCGAGGCATTGCTGGCACGCGCCGGCGAGATCAAACAGCCCAAGCGCCGCGAAACATTGACCGACCCGCACGTGGTCGAGAAAGTACGCCTGTCCCGCCAGCTTGTTCATCTGGTTGATGACGTGGAAACCGAAGTTCAGCTTGGCGATCTGCGGCTGGTTGATCCTGATCCGCGCCCGCTGATTGCGTTTCTCAAAGGGCTTGAATTCACGACCATCACCAAGCGTGTGGCGGAACTCTACGATGCCGACGCGGCCCTCATTGACGCGGATGCCGGAACACTCGCTCTGGTGCCGCCGGCCGCAAGCACATCTGTTGCCGCAGCAACGCCCGCACCTGCGCCCGCCGGTCTCGATGGCGCCAGCCCTGCCACCCTTGCAGCAAAGCGCCGGACGGAAGCCGCCGGCGCCAGTGTCGATCTTGACCGCTATGAGATGGTCAGCACTGTGGAGCGGCTGGATCACTGGATTGGGGTGGCGATGCGCTCCGGCGTCCTCTGTGTTGATACGGAGACAAACGCCCTTGATGCGGTGGGCGCTGATATCGTCGGCCTGTCGCTGGCGACGGGCGAAAATGAAGCCTGCTATGTGCCATTGGCCCATCGCGGCGGGGACGGGCTTTTCGGCGGTGGCAGGATCGAGGGCCAGCTTGCGGCCGAAGTGGTGATGGAGCGATTGAAGCCGCTTCTGGAGCATCCGGGTGTTCTCAAAATCGGCCAGAACATCAAATATGATCTCAACGTCTTTGCCCGCCACGCCATCACTGTTCAGCCCATCGACGACACGATGCTGCTGTCCTACGCGCTTGATGCCGGGCGCGGTGGTCATGGCATGGATGAGCTGAGCGAGACATATCTCGGTCACAAGCCAATTGCTTTCAAGGAAGTGACGGCGGCACAAAAAGGCGCAATGAAGGATTTCTCACTGGTGCCGCTTGCCGAGGCTACGCGCTACGCCGCCGAGGATGCCGACATCACGCTGCGCCTGTGGCGGGTGCTGAAGCCACGCCTGCCAGCGGAAGGCATGACCACGCTCTACGAGACGCTTGAGCGCCCGCTGGTGCCGGTTCTGGCCCGAATGGAAGCGCGCGGTATCCTCGTTGATCGCCAGATTCTCTCGCGGCTCTCGGGTGAATTTGCCCAGCGCATGGGGGCGATCGAGGAGGACATCTACAGGCAAGCCGGTGAGCGTTTCAATATCGCCTCGCCCAAGCAGCTGGGCGACCTCCTCTTCGGCAAGCTTGGTCTTCCCGGGGCCAAAAAGACAGCCACCGGCCAGTGGTCGACGACCGCAAGCGTGCTGGAGGATCTGGCCGCAGAAGGCCATAAGCTGCCGCGCCTCATCGTCGACTGGCGGCAATTGTCAAAGCTGAAATCGACCTACACGGACGCGTTGCCAGGCTTCGTCAACCGCGAGAGCGGGCGCGTCCACACCTCCTATTCGCTTGCCGCCACGACGACGGGACGTCTCTCATCGTCGGAACCAAATCTGCAGAACATTCCCGTGCGCACCGAGGAGGGGCGCAAAATCCGCACCGCCTTTATCGCGGCTCCGGGATGGCAGCTGGTATCGGCCGACTATTCGCAGATCGAGCTGCGATTGCTGGCCCACATCGCTGACATTGCGCAATTGAAGGCCGCTTTCGCCAGGGGCATCGATATTCACGCGCTGACGGCGTCGGAAATGTTCGGCGTGCCGGTTGATGGCATGCCCGGCGATATCAGGCGGCGCGCCAAGGCGATCAATTTCGGCATTATCTACGGTATTTCCGCCTTCGGCCTTGCCAATCAGCTGTCCATCGCGCGCGAGGAGGCGGGTGCCTATATCAAGACCTATTTCGAGCGTTTCCCCGGCATCCGCGACTACATGGAGGCGACCAAGGCACAGGCGCGCCGCGATGGTTATGTCACCACCGTCTTCGGGCGCAAATGCCACCTCCCGGCGATTGCCTCGAAGAACCCCTCCGAGCGTGCCTTCGTCGAGCGCCAGGCGATCAACGCCCCCATCCAGGGCAGCGCGTCCGACATCATCCGCCGTGCCATGATCCGCATGGAGGCGGCGCTCGGCAAAGCAGGGCTCGGCGCCCGCATGCTGCTGCAGGTCCATGATGAACTGATCTTCGAAGTGCCGGAAGACGAGGTGCAGGCAACGCTGCCGGTCATCCGTCATGTAATGGAGGGGTCAAGCCTGCCGGCGGTCGCGCTTTCCGTGCCGCTGGTGGTTGACGCCCGCGCCGCGCGCAATTGGGACGAGGCGCATTAGTAGAACATGTCAGACCTCACGCAGCCAGTCGGATCGCCTCCGGCTCGAAGCCTGCAACACGCACGCTCTCGCCCTTGCGCAATATGATGGCATGCGCCGCCGGCAGCGCCTGCCAGCGCTGGCGCTCGCGGTCTGTCGGCTCCGAGACGATCAGAAGATCATCGCCCTCCTGGCGGTAATAGACGGTGGGAGCTTTGTCATCGGAGGCCCAGCGGAAGGCAAACAGATTATCCCCATCGGTCATGGCTGCGGCAAAGCGCAGCGGTTCATCAATGCCTGCCTCGCTCATCATCGCTCTTACCAGCGCCAGTGTTTCTGCCATGCCAACCACCGGACAGGCGCCGGCACCACGCGCCAGCGCGATGAGAAACAGCGCCTCGCTGTCCGTCGTGCCGAAACGGCTGGCATAGTAGGCATCGGGAATGAGGTTCTCGATCTTCCGGCGCAGCGTGGCGTAGCCGCCAATCTGGCCGTTATGCATGAACATCCACGGCCCGCAGGCGAAGGGATGGCAATTGGGGCGGCTGGTTGCCGTGCCGGTCGAGGCGCGGACATGGGCAAAAAAAGTCCCGGCGCGGACATGGCGGGCGATGTTGCGCAGATTATCATCCGACCATGCGGGCAGGATTTCGCGGTAAAGCCCAGGCTCGTTGCGCTCGCCATACCAGCCAAGCCCAAAGCCATCGCCATTGGTCTCGGTCTTGGCCTGTTCCGCATGAAGCGATTGATGGACCAGGCTGTGGTCGGGTTTTGACACGACATCTTCGAGAAAAACCGG
>JAKFVK010000012.1 GCA_021732205.1 Hyphomicrobiales bacterium
CGCCGGGCTGTGACGGATTTGTTGCAGTCCGGTTTTTTTCCGTGAATTCACGCAACATGCCTCTCGTCGAATCGATGGACGGGGGCTACTGATGGCATCCCATGGCACGGTACATTTTCATTACCGGTGGCGTGGTCTCTTCTCTTGGGAAGGGCCTTGCCGCCGCCGCCTTGGGCGCATTGTTGCAGGCACGCGGCTATTCGGTGCGTCTGCGCAAACTTGATCCCTATCTTAATGTCGATCCGGGCACGATGAGCCCCTATCAGCATGGCGAGGTCTACGTCACCGATGACGGGGCGGAGACCGACCTTGATCTGGGCCATTACGAGCGCTTCACCGGGCGTCCGGCCAACCGCATGGACAATGTAACGGCCGGACGCATTTACCGTGATATCCTGGGCAAGGAACGGCGCGGCGAATTTCTTGGCGCGACGATCCAGGTCATCCCGCACGTGACGGACGCCATCAAGGCCTTCGTGCTTGATGGCAATGAGGGCATCGATTTCGTGTTGTGCGAGATCGGCGGCACGGTCGGTGACATCGAGGGTCTGCCGTTTTTCGAAGCGATCCGCCAGATCGGCAACGACCTGCCGCGCGCGCATTCGATCTACATCCATATGACGCTGATGCCCTACATCGCCTCGGCGGGCGAAATGAAGACGAAGCCCACCCAGCATTCAGTGAAAGAGCTGCGCTCGATTGGCATCCAGCCCGATATTTTGATGTGCCGCAGTGATCGTGAAATCCCCGCCGACCAGCGGCGCAAGCTTGGCCTGTTTTGCAATGTGCGGGAAGATTCGGTGATCGAGGCGCGTGACGCAGCGTCGATCTATGATGTGCCGCAGCAATACCATAATGCCGGCCTCGATGATGCGGTGTTGCGGGCCTTTGGCATCGAGCCGGCACCGCAACCCAATCTCCAGCGCTGGCAGGGGATCACGCAATCGCTGCATGCCCCTGAAGGGTCTGTGACGATTGCGGTTGTGGGCAAATATACCGGGCTCAAGGATGCCTATAAATCGTTGATCGAGGCGCTTGTTCACGGCGGGCTTGCCAACCGGGTCGAGGTCAAGATCGACTGGATTGAATCGGAAGTCTTCGAGAACGAAGATCCAAGCCCCTTCCTCGAACACGTTAACGGTATTCTGGTACCGGGTGGCTTCGGCGTTCGTGGGTCCGAGGGCAAGATTCTGGCCGCCCGCTTCGCGCGCGAGCGCAAGGTGCCTTATTTCGGCATCTGCTTTGGCATGCAGATGGCCGTCATCGAAGGCGTGCGCCATCTGCAGGGCATCGCCGAGGCGGGTTCGACGGAATTTGGCCCCTGCAGAGAGCCGGTTGTCGGATTGCTGACCGAATGGATGCGCGGCAACGAGCTTGAAACGCGGGCCAGTGGCGGCGATCTTGGTGGGACGATGCGGCTTGGCGCCTACACGGCCCTTCTTGGCGAGGGTTCACGGGTCGCCGAGATTTACGGGGCGCGGCAGATCAGCGAACGTCACCGCCACCGCTACGAGGTCAATACCGCGTATCGTGATGAACTCGAGAAGAAGGGCATGCGCTTTTCGGGCCTGTCACCTGATGGCCTCTTGCCGGAAATCATCGAGTATGAGGATCACCCCTGGTTTATCGGCGTGCAATTTCACCCCGAGCTGAAATCGCGGCCATTTGAGCCGCATCCGCTCTTTCGCTCGTTCATTGCGGCAGCAAAGGACCAATCGCGTCTCGTCTGAGCGCTGGCGAGCGAATTCCACTTTGCACGAACGGCAAAGCCTATGTAAGTCTCGCAAGGCGTCGAGAAAGGCCCAAGAAGCGTGCGTCCAAACAGGATCGTTACTGTTGGCAAGGTGGCGTTTGCCAATCATCTGCCCTTGGCGGTGATCGCCGGCCCGTGCGCCATGGAAAGCCGGGCGCATGCGCTGGAGATGGCGGCAGCACTCCATGATATCTCCCGCCGACTTGGCATTGGCCTCGTCTATAAATCCTCTTTTGACAAGGCCAACCGCACCAGCTCCGACTCAGCGCGCGGCATTGGTCTGAAGCAGGCGCTGCCGATCTTCGCCGAGATCAAGGAAAAATTCGGCCTGCCGGTGCTTACCGACGTGCATGAACCGGCGCAATGTGCGCCTCTAGCCGAAATTGTCGACATTCTGCAGATCCCGGCTTTTCTCAGCCGGCAGACCGATCTTCTGGTGGCCGCGGCGCGCACGGGGCGCTGTGTCAACGTCAAGAAGGGGCAGTTTCTCGCACCATGGGATATGACCCATGTCGTTGCCAAGGTAACTGCGGCTGGTGGCGTGGATGTGATGGTGACCGAGCGTGGCGTCTCGTTTGGCTACAACACGCTGGTGTCGGATATGCGTGCCTTGCCGATCCTCAAACGTGATGGGGCGCCGGTCATTTTCGATGCGACCCATTCGGTCCAGCAGCCCGGCGGGCAGGGGGGAACTTCTGGCGGCGAGCGCGCCTTCGTGCCGGTGCTGGCGCGCGCGGCAGTCGCGGTGGGGGTGGCGGGAGTGTTTATCGAGACGCATGAACATCCTGAAACGGCACCATCTGACGGGCCGAATATGGTGCCGCTGTCGCAGTTTGAAGCGCTGATATCTGATCTCATGGCCTTTGATGCGCTCGCCAAGGCGCGGCCGTTGAACGTGTGAGCACGAGCCCCGCCGCACCGATCGGCAGGATCATCGCCGTGCTCGGCGCCTGCGGCTTTGCCTCGACCTTCACCATGCGCCTTCTTGATCCGATCGTCCCGGAGCTGGCGCTGGAATTTCAGCGTCCGCTTGGCGACATCGCTATTTTTTCGACCGGCTTTGCACTCAGCTATGCGTTGAGCCAACCGATCCTCGGCCCGTTTGGTGACGCGATCGGCAAGACGCGGATGATCCGCTTTTCAGTTTTCGCGCTGGCCGGCCTGCTCCTTCTCACGTCGTTCAGTTCCGGCTATTCGCTCATGTTTTTCCTGCGCGCCGTTTCCGGCGCGGTTGGCGGCGGGATCATTCCGCTTGCCTTGGCAGCGATCGGGGACGCGGTGCCGCTTGGCGAACGCCAGATTGCCATCGGCCGTTTCCTGGCGATGATCATTCTCGGGCAGATGATGGGTGCCACGGCGTCGGGGTTCGTCGCCGACCATTTTGGCTGGCGCGCGGTTTTTGTTCTGGCTGCCGTCATGGCGCTGGCAGCCGGCACGCTGGTGACGCTGTTCCTTCCCTCTCAGAAGGAAGCGACCAACTCCATGCCGCAGTTTGGCCCGGTCATGCGCGGCTATCGCGGCATCTTTGCCAATCCGCGCACGGTGCCACTCTATCTTCTGGTCATGGTCGAGGGGGCGGTTGCCTACGGGTTCTTCCCCTATATCGCAGGTATTCTTGGCGAGCGGGCAGGGACGGGACCAAGCGAATCAGGGCTGGTCATTGGCATGGCCGGCGTCGGTGGCATTCTTTATGCAATCATGGTGCGCCGTATTGTCCACACGCTCGGGGTGCGCCTGATGACGCGCCTCGGCGGCATTCTGATGGGATTATCGCTGCTCGGCTTCAGCCTGGAGCTGGCGTGGTGGACGGCGCTTGGTCTGTTCTTCGTTCACGGATTTTCGTTCTATCTGCTGCACAACAATTTGCAGACCTACAGTACTGAACTGTCAACGACGCATCGGGGCGCGGCTGTCGGCCTCTTCGCGGCCAGTTTCTTTATCGGCAACGGTATTGGTCCCGCGATGTTTGGCGCGCTCTATCATGTTATCGGTGCCGCAAGTTCGCTCATCATTTATGGCTGCGCCGTCATCATCATCGGTCTGGCGGCGCCGGCGCTGCTGGGTATTTCTCAGCGCCCGCGATAGGTGGCTATGCCGGTATCGGGCAGCCACAGACCTTCCGGCGGGGCGGCGGTCTGCCAGAAGACATCAATTGGCATCCCCCCCCGCGGATTCCAGTAACCGCCAATCCGCAGCCATTTCGGCGCCAGGCGCTCGTTCAAACGCTTGCCGATACCCACCGTGCACGCTTCGTGGAAGGCACCGTGATTGCGGAAGGAGCCGAAATAGAGCTTGAGAGATTTCGATTCGACCAGCCATGCGCCTGGCACGTAGTCGATGATGAGAATGCCGAAATCAGGCTGGCCGGTCACCGGGCATATCGAGGTGAATTCAGGAAACGTAAAACGTGCGAGATAGGCCGTGTCGGGATGCGGATTGGGGACACGATCAAGGATTGCTTCATCAGGCGAGGCTGGCAGCGCCACCGAATTTCCTAGCTGCAACTGGGTGGTCTCGCTCATCTCTGTCTCCCGGCACGCTTGGCAATGCGGCGCCTCGATAGGTCAGCGAGCGCGGCAAAGCAATCACGCATGGCTGGAAATCTTCGTCATCTCAGCTAAAAGGACGACGCTGATCTTGCGCAAGGAGCTTGAAATGACCGCCATAGTTGACATCCACGCCCGCGAAATTCTCGATAGCCGGGGCAATCCGACGGTGGAGGTCGACGTCGTGCTGGAGGATGGGGCGTTCGGCCGGGCTGCGGTGCCGTCGGGCGCGTCCACGGGCGCGCATGAGGCGGTTGAGCTGCGCGATGGCGGCAAGCGCTATCTTGGCAAGGGTGTGCAGAAGGCGGTGGCCGCCGTCAACGACAAGATCGCCAGCGAACTGGTGGGGCTTGGCGCTGATGATCAGGTGGCCATCGATCAGGCGATGATCGCGCTTGATGGTACGCCGAACAAATCAAAATTAGGCGCCAATGCCATTCTGGGTGTTTCGCTGGCTGTCGCCAAGGCGGCTGCCGAAAGTGCCAACCTGCCGCTTTACCGCTATGTCGGCGGCACCAGCGCGCGCACCATGCCGGTGCCGATGATGAACATCATCAATGGTGGCGCGCATGCTGACAATCCCATCGACTTCCAGGAATTCATGATCATGCCGGTGGGAGCGAAAAGCTTCGCCGAGGGCTTGCGCTGGGGCTCAGAAATCTTCCACACGCTGAAGAAGAAGCTTCACGACAAGGGGCACAGCACCAGCGTCGGCGATGAGGGTGGCTTTGCTCCCAATTTGAAAAATGCCGAAGCCGCGCTCGATTTCATTCTCGAAGCCATCACTGCTGCCGGCTACAAGCCGGCCAAGGATATCGCCATCGCTCTCGACTGCGCGTCCACCGAATTCTTCAAGGGCGGCGCCTATGTCTATGAGGGCGAGAAAAAGACGCGCTCTATCGACGCGCAAGTGAAATATCTGGCAAAGCTCGTCGCCTCCTATCCAATCGTCTCGATTGAAGATGGCATGTCGGAAGACGATTTCGTTGGCTGGGCGGCCCTCACCCAGGCGGTTGGCGACAAGGCGCTGCTGGTCGGCGATGATCTGTTCGTCACCAATACCAAACGGTTGAAGCTTGGCATTGAGCAGAAAATGGGCAACGCCATTCTGGTCAAGGTCAACCAGATCGGCACGCTGACTGAAACGCTGGCTGCGGTCGACATGGCCCATAAGGCAGGCTTCCGATCCGTGATGTCACACCGCTCGGGCGAAACCGAGGACGCGACGATTGCCGATCTGGCGGTTGCCACCAATTGCGGGCTGATCAAGACCGGCTCGCTTGCGCGCTCTGACAGAACGGCGAAATACAACCAGTTGCTGCGTATCGAAGAAGGGCTTGGTGAAAGCGCTCTTTATCGGGGGCATGCGGTGTTGCGATAGCCGATCTAGCCGCATCAACGTTTTGTCAATAAAACGCAGCGTAGTATTCCTTAATCTGAATTGGGGAAGGTATGGTCCGCCGTTCGATGCGCCAATGGCAGCTTGCTGCGATCCTGCTTGTCGTGGTGGCGGGAGGCAGCGGCTATTTTGTCTACCATGCCTACCATGGCCGGTTGGGGCTGATGGCACGCGGGGAACTGATCAGGCGTATCGCTGAGTTGAAGAACGAGCACGGCCTGGTTCGTAGCGAGCGCGCCTTGTGGGAGCGGCGCGTCGGCCTTCTGAGCGCTGACAAGCTTGATCCTGATTTTCTCGAGGAGCAGGCCCGGGACGCCCTTAACTGGTCTCATGGCAACGACGTTGTCATCGTTGAGCGCGATGCGCATTCGTCGCAGTCGCGCTAGCATCCCGCCCTTGGGAGCGATACAAAACGAATTGGCGCAAGAAGGTCAATTTGCCAAAGCCTGTAAGGATTTGTGATTAATCGCCAGGCAGTGCTGACGGCTCGCTTTTGCCGGCAAGTTCGGTTATTGGATTAAGTCATGTTTGTTCACGGTTGCGGGAGGAACGATGGCAGTCGCGGCGAAAAAGGCATCTCAAGCCAGCACGAATGCAAAATCAGCGGCAAGTCCGCGCGCTGGTCATGGAAGCACCGAATCCTGGACACATCAGCAAGACATGGCCGCCTATCGCGAGATGCTGCTGATCCGGCGCTTCGAGGAGCGTGCCGGCCAGCTCTACGGCATGGGGCTCATCGGTGGTTTCTGTCACCTCTATATCGGGCAGGAAGCGGTCGTCACCGGTACGCAGATGATGCTGAAGCCCGGCGATCAGGTGATCACGGGCTACCGCGACCACGGCCATATGCTGGCATGCGGTATGGACCCCAAGGGGGTGATGGCGGAGCTCACCGGGCGCAGCGGCGGCTATTCGCGTGGCAAGGGTGGCTCGATGCATATGTTTTCCATCGAAAAGGGCTTTTTTGGCGGGCATGGAATTGTCGGCGCCCAGATATCGCTTGGCACCGGCCTGGCGTTTGCCAACAAGTATCGCGGCAATGACAATCTGTGCGTGGCCTCGTGCGGTGATGGCGCTGCCAATCAGGGGCAGGTCTATGAGAGCTTCAACATGGCGGAGCTGTGGAAGCTGCCGATCATCTATGTGATCGAAAACAATCGTTATGCCATGGGTACGGCCGTGTCGCGCGCCTCGGCGCAGAAGGATTTCTCGCGGCGCGGCATTTCGTTTGATATTCCAGGTGAACAGGTTGACGGCATGGATGTGCGCGCCGTCAAAGATGCCGTCGAGCGCGCCGCCCAATGGTGTCGTGGCGGCAATGGACCGATCATCCTCGAGATGCAGACCTATCGCTATCGCGGGCACTCGATGTCGGACCCGGCCAAATATCGCTCGAAGGATGAAGTCCAGAAAATGCGTGACGAGCACGATCCCATCG
>JAKFVK010000162.1 GCA_021732205.1 Hyphomicrobiales bacterium
GCCCCTCCCTTGCGCGCTCACGCGGCGAAGAACTCGCCCTGGGTCCAGACGCTCACAGGCGCCGCCGTCGATCTGGTGCGGCCCGATCCCGAGACGGTTGATTTCGTGAATGACATCGCCCCCACCCTTGCCGTTCTGCCGCGCTTCAACGGCGCCGCCCGCGACTGGTACGTGTCAGACCATCTGGTGCTGGGCTGTGCGCCTTTGCGGTCGCGCTTCCCCGGCAACCGCCAGATCGTGGCGCAATGGCTGCTGCATGACGCGCATGAAGCCTATATCGGCGACATCATCACGCCGGTCGCCAAAGCCCTTGAGGCCCATGCCGATGCGGAATTTCGCGGCAAGGGCGGCTATGAGCCAGGGAGCTATGTCAAGGCGGCCATCGCATCCTTGAAAAAAACCCTCGACAGGGCGATTCACGAGGCCGCCGGCGTGCCGCTCCCTGACACAGAGAGCGCGGCGGCCATCCGACATCACGATCTGGCGATGATGATCACCGAGCGCAACCATCTGATGGTGGACCCTCCCAGATCATGGGGCGCAGCGGACAACATCCCGCCTTTGCGCGTAGCGGGCCGGATGAAGAGCTTCGGCAAAACGCCGGAACAGCGGGCGCAGATGTATCTGACAGCGCTTGACACCTACTGCCCGCAGGCGCTGCGCCGCGTTTTTTCAGCCACCAGCCACGTCGAATAGGGAGAAGGAAAAACCATGAGCAAGTTTGAACCGTTGGATACCTATATCCTGAAACTTGCAGCCCGCGCCGGTGAGGAAGCACAGGAAATCTCGGATGCGCTGTCTGGCAACGACGCCGGTGACGACGATGACCTCCTAACGATTGCTGGCGTCGGCTTCAATCACGAGGGCAAGACCCGCGATCTGATTCTTGTCGGGTTGAATGAGCCCCACACCGACACGCGGCGCCTGCCGGTAGACGACATCTTCGAACTCGCACAAATCCTGCGCTCGCTCCCCGTTAATCCGGTGAGGGAATAACCATGGCTCGCAAGAAACAGGCGACAAGGAGGCCGCGTGATGGCAACCAAGGTTGAGACTGTGGTCTCCATCACCATCGACCGCAATGCGCTGGCGCGCGTCATGGCGCACCTCGCCCGCGTCGTTGAGCGGCGCAGCACGATTCCGATCCTCGGCAACGTGCGGCTTTCGCCGGGCGACAATTACCTCACCCTCACAGCGACCGATCTCGACATCGAGGCGCGGGTGGATGTGGATTGCGAGGTGTCCGGTTCAGTAGACATCACCGTTCCGGCCCGCACGCTAAATGATATTGTGCGCAAGATCGCCGAAGGCGCATCCGTTTCGCTGGGCTGGGATGACACCGGGTCAACCGTCACGGTGCGCTCCGGTCGCTCGCGCTTCGCGCTGCAGGCGCTTCCTGCCAGCGACTTCCCAGACTTGACAGCCGGGGACATGCCGCACCGTTTCACCATGCCGGCGGCGACAATGCTGGCGCTGATCGAGGCGACCTCCTTCGCAATCCCGACCGACGAGACGCGCTACTGCCTCAACGGCATCTACCTGCACTGCCCGACCGACGGCGAGAACGGCTCACTCCTGCGCGGTGTGGCAACGGATGGGCACCGCCTCGCCCGGTTTGATGCGCCAGCGCCCGAAGAGGCGAGCGGCATGCCCGGCATCATCGTGCCTCGCAAGACCGCGGGCGAAATTGCCCGCCTCGCCAAAGACGCGATGGACAAGCAGGGCAACGGCGATATCGAGGTTGCGCTGTCCCCCAGCAAGATCCGCGTTTCCGCCGCCCATGTGACGCTGACCTCGAAGCTGATCGACGGCACCTTCCCGGATTATCAGCGCGTCATCCCCAGCGGGAACGACAAGCGGGCGACATTGGCGCGAGGGGCCTTCGCCAGCGCCGCTGACCGCGTGGCGACGATTTCCAGCGAGCGCGGCAGCGCCGTGAAGCTCTCATTCGAGCCTGCATCCGATCCGCAAAGTGGGAACCGGTTTGCGGGCGGAGAGGATGCAGAGAAAAACACCGGCAAACTCCGACTCTCCGCCACAAGCTCCGATGCCGGCAGTGCAGAGGAAGAGATCGAGGCCCAATACGACGAGGCCGCACTCGATATCGGCTTCAACAGCCGCTACCTCGCCGACATCTTCGCCGCGCTCGAAGGCGATACCGTGCTCGTCAAGCTCGGCGACCCCGGAAGCCCCACCCTGTTCCAGAAATCCGAGGCCGACAATCTGTTGATCGTCCTCATGCCGATGAGGGTTTGAGCGATGATCCGAGTGACATTCGATCTTTTGTCCGGTGGTTGCGAAGACCGCGCACGAACCAGCGGCGTGGCGTCTGCGATCTGCTCTACAGGGCGATGCGCGCCTGTGGCCTCGACAAACGCAACCAGGAGACGCCCACATGACTGATGCTGTGACCGAAAAATGGTTCATCGGCGAGGCCGTGATGCCCAAAAATTTCAAGACAATGGAGTGGCTCCCGTTTGATGAGGCATTTGAACGCATAGCAACACATTCGTTCCTTGCCCGGTTTGACGGGGCGCCCGACGGCCCGGCGCGGCTCGCATATTGCGTGATGGGTGAGGATGGCTACGTCTACGCGCTGGCCGACAACAGCGCGGAGAACGAACCATTGAACCCGGCATGGCGCTTGGTGCCCGAGCCGGATCAGATCCTCGTGCCGACACTTGGTTGGCGCTCTGACATGTCGAAGGCGCCGCGCAATGCGCGCCTCCTGATCAAGAGCGATCCGAGCGGCGAGGTCTTTGCCGCCCATTGGGTCAAGAACATCGAAACCGACGATGAAGCCTGGCTGATCAGCGAAGCCGCAGACGGAAGCCAGCACCCGTGCAAGGCCCAAGCGTGGCGGCTCATCCCGGACGATATGGAGGCCGGCAATGGCTAAAGCCTCCAACATTGAGTGGACCGACTCCACGGTCAATTTTTGGTGGGGCTGCACCAAGGTCGGCCCCGGCTGCGATCACTGCTACGCGGAAACGTGGTCGAAGCGCACGGGTGGCAACATCTGGGGCACGGGCGTCTCGCGCCGCAAGATCAAGAGCGCGGTCACACTGCTTCATCGGCTCGACAATAGTTACTCCGACTGGGCGGCTGATGCCGAATGTCGTCGCGGGAACGCGAAGGCCTTTGGCCTACCCGTGCCGCACATCTACAACAGCCGTCGCGTCTTCATCCAGTCGATGTCGGACCTCTTTGATCTCGAAGTGCCGCTCGAATGGTTCAAAGAGGCGTGGCAGACAATTGAGCGATGCCGCTGGCTGCATATCCAGATCGTGACGAAACGTATCAGTGCTGTCGAGAAGCGCCTTGCGGCCATCGGCGTCACCACATGGCCGCAACACGCGGGCCTGATGATCACGGTCTGCAACCAAGCCGAGGCCGACCGCGATATCCCGCGCCTTCTGGCGCTCAAGGAAAAGCTCGGCATTCCGTGGGTCGGCCTGTCCATCGAGCCACTGCTAGGACAGGTGGATTTGACGCGCCTCAGCACGTTGGCGTGGCCCGGCGCAGAAATCGTCAACCCACTCACAGGCGCGCTGTATGGAATCCTCGGAGACCGGGTTGGCCATACCACCAGCATCGATTGGGTAATCGTCGGCGGCGAGAGCGGGTCGAGCGGCCGACCCATGCGTCCCGATTGGGCGCGGAGCCTGCGCGATCAATGCGCGGCGGAGGATGTGCCGTTCTTTTTCAAGCAGTGGGGGCAGTTTCTCCCCACTGTCGAAAAGGGCACCGAGGTCAATCTTTTGACCATCTCCAAGGGAGACCGGGTTGCAGCTAATCCGCTCAGTCCGGGCACGCACGTGCGGTATCGGAATGTCGGCAAGGCCCACGCTGGACGCCTCCTTGATGGAATCGAACACAACAGCATGCCGAGGGCATTTTCATGAGCATCAACCGCGCCATTCTGCTCGGCAATGTCGGCAAGGATCCTGATATCCGCTCGAACAATTCCGGCGACTGCATTGCCACTTTCAGCATCGCCACAAGCGAGACATGGAAGGATAAATCCACGGGCGAGCGGAAGGAGGCCACGGAGTGGCACAACATCGTGGTGTTCAACCAGAACATCATCCCGGTTGTTGAATCCTACGTGAAGAAAGGGACGCGCGTCTCGGTCGAAGGGATGATCAAGACCCGCAAATGGCAGGACCGCGACGGCAAGGACCGCTGGTCAACCGAGATCGTGATCGGTCGCTTCGACGGGCGGCTGAGCCTTGAAGGCCGGCCGATCGCCCTTCCGACCTCGATGATGACATTCCGTTCTGAGGTGGACCATGCCGAGACTGATTTCCTTCTCAATGACCGAGCCTCAATTCATCGACGGGTCTAAGGACGTGACACGCCGGATGGGCTGGCTGCACCTGAGGGCCGGTGACCGTCTGATCGCCGTGCGCAAGGCCATGGGCCTGAGGCGCGGCGAAAAGGTTCACCGGCTGGGTCTGATCGAGGTTGTCTCGGTTCGACGCGAGCGCCTGGACATTATCACGGTCGATGAATGCCGACGCGAGGGCTTCCCGACATGGTGGCCAACCGACTTCATCACCTTCTTTTGCGCAGGCCACCGTGGGTGCCAACCCGACAGCATCGTCACGCGCATTGAGTTCAAACGGGTGAACGAGAGAGAGACGCCATGAACGCACTCCCGCAACCGGCACAATTCAGTCCGCGCCGCGGCCTCAGTTGCGGTGAGGCCGCAGCATATATCGGTCTAGGGCAAACAAAATTTCTGTCGCTGGTCGGCGAGGGGAAAATGCCGAAGCCGGTGCGCATCGATCGCCGCGCCATCTGGGATATCCGCGATCTCGACCGCGCCTTCGATGCGATGCGCGAAGAACAGGCAGAATCTACCGCGAGCGCCGGCATTGACGACGGGTGGGGCGATGACACACCATGAAAACATGGATGTGGATTTGCGCTATATCAGCGAAGAGACAAACCGGCATGGTCGCCAGGTTGTCTATGCGCGCTGGAAAGGCAAGCGCATCCGCCTGAAGCATCCGGCCAGCTCTCCTGAATTTATCGAGGAATATCGCGAAGCGCTCAAGCTGCTCGGCCTTCTGCCGGCCGATCCAAACAAACCCCACGCATTGGCGGACAGACCAGACGAAAAGCGGCAGGTCTATGGGCCTAAAACGCTGGGCTGGCTGGTTCTGCGCTATTTCAATGAATCCCCTGCCTACAAGACCATGACAAAAATCGGTCAGGGGAGAAGGCGGCGCATCCTTGAATCTGTCGTGGAAAGCCATGGTCACAAGCCGATGGTCATTCCGACGGACAAGATTGCCGCGGGGCTTGCCAAGCGGGCTGAAAACCCAGGCGCGGCCAATGACTGGCTGAAATCGATGAAGGCTCTCTACACATGGGCCTTGTCAATCCGGCTGATCAAGGAAAGTCCTGCGGCCGGCGTCTCAAAGCTCAAGACCGAATCGGAAGGCTTCTACACCTGGAGTATCGAGGACATCGGCACTTATTTCGCCAAGCATCCGGTCGGGTCGATGGGGTATCTGGCCTGCATCCTCTTGCTTTTTACCGGCCTGCGGCGCTCCGACGCGGTGAAGCTTGGCCGCCAGCATGTTCGCGGCGATGTGATCCGGTTCAAGACCAGCAAGACCGGCGCTGAGCTGGTGGCCCGCGTGCCTTGGCCGCTTCGGAATGCGATCGATGCGATGGCCGCTTCTGGCGAGCTTCCGATTCTTCTGAACGGCTACGGAAAACCCTTCGCGTCCGGCGCAGCCTTCGGCAACTGGTTCAAGGATCGGTGCACCGAGGCCGGCATTCCGCATTGCACGGCACATGGCCTGCGGAAAGCCGGGGCGACAATCGCGGCAGAGATGGGGTCAAGCGAGGTGGAGCTTGATGCCATGTATGGATGGTCGAACAATCGCCAATCTGGCACCTATACCCGCGCTGCTCGGAACCTTGTTCTCGCAACATCCGGCTTCAATCGGATTGCCGACGCGCTGGTCGAGCACGGCCTGCTACAGGCGCCGCCCGCAGAACGGAAGGTGCCCAAAATTGTCGCACCTTGAACAGGGTTCGACTAGGTGCGACAAAATCGACCCGTAAACCATTGATTTTATTGATGTGAAAAAGAGAATGGCGCGCCCGAAAGGATTCGAACCTCTGACCCCTAGATTCGTAGTCTAGTGCTCTATCCAGCTGAGCTACGGGCGCCTGCCGCCGGAGAGCCTGTCTCCCGCAGCTAAAGAGGCGCTTGGTTACTCTGTGCGCCTGCCCTTGGCAAGCCTGTATTTGCCTGACGCGCCTGACGGAGGGCCGGCGCGCGCCGCATAGCCAACGTGCTTGCGGTTACCTCGTGGATCAAACGGCGCCGGACGCGCTGCGAGCCGAGGTCAGCGCACACCCGGTGCCTGGGCACTTCACGTCCGGTCGGATGCCGTGCACCCGCCACGCAGGCTCGGGTCATCGATCACAAGGCGTCAGCAAGAACGCCGGCGGGGAGTGGGCCGATCATTGCCGTCATTTCAGGCAGTTCTGCCGGCTGAGTGTTCACTTATGCACCGAAAGCCGCGTCACCTTGCCCCATCAGCGTTACTGCGCATCTTCTTGCATTAATTAGAGAATTCGCTTGCGCAGGCGACATGGAATACGTGGTTTCTCGTAGAAAAAAACAAGCATTGGCCAACTGTCGTCGCAAATGGAATGCGCCAAAAGGTCGCCCATTCTTGATGTTTCATTAATCTTTGAGGCACAGAATCGTAAAAAGCGCCATGGGAAAACACAGTTTTGTGCGGCCGACGGCGCGTTTTGCGGCAGTTTTCGGTTTGCCCGATCACGTCAACCTGCGGTCCCGATGGCGGACTGCCCATAGCGCGATCGTCGGCCTTTCCGGATTTATGTTGCACTGCAGCATGATTTCTGCGACCTTAGTCACGTTGCGTCGTGCCTACCCTGCCAATAGCCTGATATATCTGACCGCCGATTGGGCTGATGGGGCAGCGCTCTTATATCGAACCGATCGGGCGGCCGATAGGAATTGCGTCGTGTCAAACGGCGTTAGAGGGGAATTCCATGGCCTTTTACCAGATGTATGAATGGAACCATGCCGCCATGTCGCCTTATCGAGCCGTGGCGGACG
>JAKFVK010000192.1 GCA_021732205.1 Hyphomicrobiales bacterium
CGAAGACGACGAGCCGCTGACCTTGCTGCTGCGCTATAATCTGGAAGCGGAAGGCTACAAGGTTGATGCTGTTGCGCGCGGTGACGACGCCGAGACGCGCCTCAGGGAGCATCAGCCGGATCTGGTGCTGCTCGACTGGATGCTGCCGGGGCTCAGCGGCATTGAACTGTGCCGGCGGCTGAGGGCGCGGAGCGAAACGGAACGTCTGCCGATCATTCTGCTGACGGCGCGCGGGGAAGAGGGCGAGCGCGTGCGTGGTCTGTCGCTGGGCGCTGATGATTATGTCGTCAAGCCGTTTTCAATACCCGAGCTGATGGCCCGCGTGCGTACGCTCCTGCGCCGGTCCCGCCCTGAACTGGTGGCCAACCAGCTGCGTGCCGGCGACATCGAACTTGATCGCGAGACACACCGGGTGCGACGGGCCGGGCATGAGATCCATCTTGGTCCGACGGAATTCCGCCTGCTGGAATTTCTCATGCAATCGCCAGGGCGGGTGTTCTCGCGCATGCAATTGCTCGACGGTGTATGGGGCCATGACGTCTACGTCGATGAGCGCACTGTCGACGTTCATGTCGGGCGCTTGCGCAAGGCCGTCAATCGCGGAAAGATGATCGACCCGATCCGCACCGTGCGGGGCGCTGGCTATTCATTCAATGATCAATTCAGCAGCCGCGGCGCTGCCGCCTGAGGTCGACGACGCTTCGGGCTGACGTTTTTGCGGCCGAAGGTGGCTCGCTCACACCCTGGCGCGGACATCGCGCTGCGCCTGGCGGCGGCGCTCATTGGACGGTTGATAGGCAACCGCGCAATGATAGGGGCAGTAAGGCTTTTCGTTGGAACTGTCCGCACCGCAGAAGCCGAAATCGGTCGCGACCGGATCACCGATCGGCCAGCGGCAGGTACGAAACCCGAGCTGTGTGATGTCGATCTTGTCGTTCGTTGGCGCCGGGAACGGAATCATCACCGCCGGCTGGGCAATGACATCGATCTGCGCCTCGGTCTCGATTTTGAGCGCGGTGGCGCCAAAACTGATGGGGCGGGACGACACGGTGCGCTGGACGTGACCCGCCGATTTCTGCTTCGGGCGGGCGGCACGCGGCGCCTGACTTGCCGACTTCGCCCGGCCCGAAAGGCCGAGGCGATGGACTTTGCCGATCACGGCATTACGCGTGATGCCACCCAATTGCTGCGCGATCTGGGTGGCGGTCAAACCGTCTTCCGTCCAGAGTTTCTTCAACAATTCAACGCGTTCATCGGTCCAGTTCATATCATGCCCCCCGCCAATCCATGGACGGAATCCCTCAGCGCTCGCCTCATTGCTGTAGCAATCGGCTCCGCACGCCTTGACTGTTAAGCTGTATTACTGCGCCACCACGATATGTCGTGGCCCGCAGTCACGTACCTACTACAGGCTGAATCTGACGCGCAAGCGCGCCAGGCCCCTTCAGCGTGTTATCCCCAGATGTGTGGCAAAGTTGAGTCCGCGTACGAAACCTTCCTCACCCTTCGTAAAGTTGACATAAGTTCAAGATTCAATAGAATTCATGCTCTCAGGCCGCCGGTGGGCGGCTTTCGCTTTTTTGTACCTTAGCCACCTGCTTGTCAGTCCAGCCAAGCTCACGACCAACGGCCCGAAAGGATGCGCCCATGACCACGCCATCGCCGCTTCTGCCTGCCTTCGCCCGTTCGGAGCTTGCATTTGGCCGAGGTGAGGGAGCGCGCCTGTTCACCGCCGATGGCACATCCTATCTTGATTTTGCCGCCGGAATTGCCGTCAATTCGCTCGGACATTGCCATCCGCATCTGGTCGCGGCACTCAAGGCGCAGGCCGAGACGCTGTGGCATGTGTCGAACATGTATCGCATTCCTGAACAGGAGAAGCTCGGCGCTCGCCTCGTCGAGGCGACGTTCGCTGATTATGCCTTCTTCACCAATTCGGGCGCCGAGGCGCTTGAAGCCTCAATCAAGATGGCGCGCAAATACCATGCGGCCAAGGGCGCGCCCGAGCGCTATCGCCTGATCACTTTTGAAGGGGCCTTTCATGGCCGCACACTGGCGACGATTGCAGCTGGCGGACAGGCCAAATATCTTGAAGGTTTCGGACCCAAGGTCGACGGCTTTGACCAGGTTCCCTTCGCTGATCATGAGGCGGTGAAGGCAGCCATCGGCCCGCACACTGCCGGTATCCTCATCGAACCCCTGCAGGGCGAGGGCGGTATTCGCCCCGTGCCGCCGCAATGTCTGCGAGGGTTGCGCGATTTGTGCGACCAGCATGGCCTGCTGCTGATCTTTGACGAGGTGCAGACGGGTGTTGGCCGCACCGGCAAGCTGTTTGCGCATGAATGGGCCAATGTCACACCCGACATCATGGCGATTGCCAAGGGCATTGGCGGTGGCTTTCCCATCGGCGCCTGTCTGTCAACCAAAGAGGCGGGCATGGGCATGACGGCTGGCACGCATGGCACGACGTTTGGCGGCAATCCGCTTGCCTGCGCGGTGGGCAATGCGGTGCTCGATGTGGTGCTGGCGCCGGGCTTTCTCGACCATGTGAACGATGTTGCGGGGTATGCCAAACAGAAGCTGGCGGCGCTGAAAGATCGTCATCCGCAGGTGATCGAGGCCGTGCGCGGCGAAGGGCTGATGATGGGCCTCAAGGTCATCCCGCCGGTTGGCGACATGGTGCAGGCCCTGCGCAAGCAGCACCTGCTGACGGTTGGTGCCGGCGACAATACGGTGCGCCTCCTGCCGCCGCTGGTGATCACACGCGGCGATGTTGATGAAGCGCTTGTCAGCCTGGAAAATGCCTGTCGCGAGTTCGAGACGGCGCGCTCATCAACCGCAAAAGGGGAAGCGGCATGAGCAGAAACGGCGTGTCGACATTGAGTTCGGCCCGGCGCCCCGGCGCGCGCAAAACCGTGCCGGCGGTGAAGCATTTTCTCGATCTGCGCGACATGTCGGGCAAGGAATTGCGCGGCATGATCGAGTGGAGCCGCGCGACCAAGGCATCGCGCGAGGCCGGCAAACCGCAGGACAAACCGCTTGCCGGCAAGATGCTGGCGATGATTTTCGAGCGCCCGTCCACGCGTACCCGCGTATCCTTTGACGTGGCGATGCGCCAGCTTGGCGGCGAGACGATGGTGCTGACGGCAGCGGAAATGCAACTGGGGCGCGGCGAGACGATTGCCGACACCGCGCGCGTGCTGTCGCGCTATGTCGATGCGATCATGATCCGCATCCTCGACCATGGCGTGCTTGAGGAACTGGCGGCCAATGCGACGGTGCCGGTCATCAACGGCCTGACGCGGCGCTCGCATCCCTGCCAGGTGATGGCGGACGTGATGACGTTCGAGGAGCATCGCGGGCCGATTGCCGGGCGCAAGGTGGCGTGGTCGGGCGATGGCAATAATGTTCTCGCCTCATGGGTGCACGCAGCCGCACGCTTTGACTTCGAACTGAGGGTGGCGGCGCCGCCTGAACTGGCGCCACGTCAGGATGTGATCGAATGGGCGCACAGCGCTGGCGCCAATGTCACCTTCACGACAGACCCCGAACAGGCGGTTGACGGGGTCGACTGTGTCGTCACCGACACGTGGGTGTCGATGGGCGATGTCGAGGCGGAGCGCCGGCACAACCTCCTCAAGCGCTATCAGGTCAACAAGCGCCTGATGGCGCGCGCCAAGCGCGATGCGATCTTCATGCACTGCCTGCCGGCGCATCGCGGCGAGGAAGTGACGGATGACGTCATCGACGGCGCCAATTCGGTGGTCTTCGACGAGGCGGAGAACCGTCTGCATGCGCAGAAGGGTATTCTTGCCTGGTGTCTGGGAGGCATGCAGGAGTGAGCGAGGCGCCGTCACGCCCGGCGCGCGCGGTGCGCGATGATAGTGTTCTGCCCTTTCAGGTGGACAGCCTCGACGTGCGCGGGCGGATCGTCAGGCTCGGCCCGGTGCTTGATCTCATCCTGTCGCGCCATGATTATCCGCGCCCCGTTGCCCGATTGCTCGCCGAAGCGGTCGCACTAGCGACGCTTCTGGGAAGCGCGCTCAAATTCGATGGCCGCATGGTGCTGCAAACCAAGGGCGATGGCCCGGTCGGCATGCTGGTCGCTGATTTCGAAGCCCCTGACGGTATCCGCGCCTGCGCCAGCTTTGACAAAGCACGCCTGGCGCAAGCGCAATCCACCGGGCGCATCAGCGTGCCCGAGCTCCTTGGCAGCGGCTATCTTGCCATGACGCTTGATCAGGGCGCGGATATGAAAAACCGCTACCAGGGTATTGTCGAGCTTGATGGCGCAAGCCTTGAAGAAGCCGCCAGCACCTATTTCCTGCGCTCCGAGCAGATCCCCTCGCTCGTCAAGCTGGCGGTCGCTGAAAGTTTCACGCCGGTCAACGGCACGATGCGCGCAAGCTGGCGGGCAACCGGATTTCTGGTGCAGTTCCTGCCCGAAAGTCCGGAGCGCCGGCGCATGGCCGATCTGCCGCCAGGCGATGCGCCCTCCGATTTCGTGGCGCCCGTCCATCGCGACGATCAAGCATGGCTGACCGCCCAGGCGCTGGTCGAGACGATCAGCGTCGATGAGCTGGTCGACCCGATGGTGTCGCCGGAAACCCTGCTCTACCGTCTCTTTCACGAAGAAGGGGTGCGGGTTTTCGAGGCGCAGGCGATCCGCGATTTCTGCCGCTGCTCGCAGAAACGCATCGTCGGCGTGCTCAAAAGCTTCGATGCCGAGGAGCGCGCCAGCCTCGTCAACAATGGCCGTGTCAACGTGACCTGCGAATTTTGTTCGCGCGCCTATGATTTCGTCGCCGAGGAAGTTGTCGACTGAGGCGGCAAACGGAGCGAGATCACAGGCCGGCGCGGCAGCCTTCGAAAAGGCGATCAAGGAAGGCCTCGCAAGCGCGCAATTCGCTGACCGCGATCCATTCATCCGGCTTGTGCGCCTGGGCGATATCGCCGGGGCCGCAGATGATGGTGGGGATGCCGGCTGCCTGGAACTGCCCGGCCTCGGAGCCGTAGGGCACGACGATGGTGTGGTTGCCGCCGCTGCAGCGCAGCGCCAGAGCTTCGGCAAATGAACCCTTTTCCGGCGCCAGACCGTTGAGCCAGAACTGACGCTCATGGGTGATCGCCGATTCAGGGGCGGTTGCCGTGAGATAGGGCAGGATCACCCGGTCGACATGGGCGCAAAGGCTGTCGACAACCGCCTGCATGTCGAGGCCGGGCAACGCCCGTATTTCCCAGTTCACCATCGTGTCCAGGGGAACGATATTGCGCGCGACCCCGCCCTTGAAGACACCGACATGAAGCGTGGTGAAAGGGGGATCGAAGGGGCTCGCGGCGTCAGCGCGGTCGCGAAACTGCGCTGCCAGACGTTCGATTTCAGCTACCAGCATGGCGCCGGCAACAATGGTGTTGGCGCCATCCGAGGGTTTCGATGAATGGGCTTCACGTCCTTTGAAATAAGTGAAATAGCCAACCGCCGATTTATGGCCGTTGGCGACTTTCATCAGGCTTGGTTCGCCAACCAGAACAGCGCGCGGTTTGGGCAGATCATGCCCGAAACGGGCAATCGTCGGCAGGATGCCCTCGCATGTTGTCTCCTCGTCGTAAGAGATTACCAGATGCACGGGTGTCGCGAGGGCTGCCGCCTTGTTCGCCACCATCCTGGCCAGACAGACGGCGATATAGCCCTTCATGTCGGCACTGCCGCGGCCAAACAGCTTGTCGCCCTTCCTCGTCAGCGTGAAGGGATCGCTCGTCCATGCCTGCCCTTCCACCGGCACCACATCGCTATGCCCGGACAGGCAGATGCCGCCTGGCCCCTCAGGACCGATGGTGGCAAAGAGGCTCGCCTTTGCCGTGCTGGTATCGGCAATACGCTGCGAGCGGATGGCGTGGCTAGCGAGATAGGATTCAACCCAGGCGATCAGATCGAGATTGGATTTCGACGAGACTGTATCAAACGACACGAGGCGGGCGAGTATGGCTTCGCTGGAGAGAAATTCGGCCATGCGCCGTCAGTTCAAAACGCGGCGCATATGCGGACTGTCGAGCGAGAAGGCCGGGATATCCACATCGAATGTTTCGCCGTTCGACCCTTCCATGGTGTAGGCGCCGACCATAATGCCCGAAGGCGTGCTCAGCGGGCAACCGGAGGTGTACTGGAAGTGCCCGCCGCTGCCGAGAACCGGCTGCTCGCCGACAACGCCGCGCCCATGAACTTCCTGCACCCGCCCATTGGCGTCCGTGATCTTCCAGTAGCGCGAGCGCAACCGCACCGTTTCAGCACCGTGATTGCGGATATCGATGGTGTAGGCCCAGAAGAAAACACCCTCATCGGGCGAGGATTGCTCGGCAAGAAATTGCGGCTCGACCGATATTTCGATGGTGCGCGTCTGGCGGCGATAATTCATGGCAGGATCTCCGCGCCAAGCTTTAGGGTCAGGACCCATTAATTTAGGCAAAACGGCATGGCACGAATGGATAAAATGGCAGGAGAAGCCCGAAAAGCATACCCTTTGGTATGGTTGAGGGCGTCGACGAACCAGTTTGCCATTCGTGCCTTGTCCTTCGGATGGGGTGAAATGACGCGATCTTTATGTCGCAAGCCTTTGAACGTCAGACGACTTCCTGCAGGCTTGCTCCTCAACCTCGCGCCATGTCCCTCCCACCGTTTCGCCCAAATTAATGAGGCCTGACCCTAGGCAGCCCCCAGAGCGCCGTCAATGTCGGCAAAAAGGTCGTCGACATGCTCCAGGCCAACCGACAGGCGCACATAGGCCTCGGAAATCCCCATTTCCTGCCGCGCCTGCGGGCTGAAGCGCTGATGGGTGGTGGTGGAGGGATGCGTGATCAGGCTCTTGGCGTCACCAAGATTGTTGGAAATGGCGATGAGATTGAGCGCATCAAGGAAGCGGAACGCTTCCGCCCGCCCGCCCTTCAGCTCAAGGCCGACCAGCGTCCCGCCCGCGCGCATCTGCCGGCGCGCCAGCTCATATTGCGGGTGATCGGCGCGGT
>JAKFVK010000113.1 GCA_021732205.1 Hyphomicrobiales bacterium
CGCGGATTGCCGGCGAGATTGTCGATGATCTCGACATGGATACGGTTGATTTCCAGCCCAATTACGACGGCACCGAGCGCGAGCCGGTGGTTATGCCCTCGCGCATACCCAATCTGCTCCTCAATGGCGCCGGCGGCATCGCCGTTGGCATGGCAACCAACATACCCCCGCATAATCTTGGCGAACTCGTCGATGCGGTTGTGGGCCTCATCGTCAAACCGGAGATGACAATCGAGGAACTGAACGAGATCGTCCTTGGGCCTGATTTTCCAACCGGCGGGACAATTCTGGGGCGTGGCGGTATCCGCGTGGCCTATAATACCGGTCGCGGCTCGGTGATCATGCGTGCCCGTGTCGAGGTCGAAACGCGCGCCAAGGACCGCGAACAGCTCGTCGTCAGCGAAATTCCCTATCAGGTCAACAAATCGACGCTGATCGAAAAAATCGCCGAACTGGTGCGCGACAAGCGTATCGAAGGCATTTCCAACGTTGCGGACGAATCAAACCGCGAAGGCATTCGCATCGTCATCGAACTGAAGCGCGATGCGGTTGCCGATGTCGTCTTGAACCAGCTCTACCGCTACACGCCGCTGCAAAGCTCTTTTGGCGTCAATATGGTGGCGCTCAATGGCGGGCGCCCGGAGGTCATGAACCTCAAGGATCTGCTCGAAGCGTTCCTGTCATCGCGCGAGGTGGTGATCACGCGGCGCACCAAATTCCTGCTCGCCAAAGCCCGCGCCCGCGCCCATGTGCTGGTGGGACTGGCGATTGCGGTGGCCAATATCGATGAGGTGATCGCCGCCATCCGCACCGCCCCCGATCCGGCAACCGCCAAAGTGCGTTTGATGAGCCGTGCCTGGGACGCCCGCGAGATCACCACGATTATCGGTCTGATCGATGATCTGCGCCACAGACTTGCGGATGACGGCACCATTCATTTCTCCGAAGAACAGGCCAGAGCTATCCTCGACCTGCGCCTGCAGCGCCTGACGGCGCTGGGCCGCGAAGAAATCCAGGCTGAACTGGAAAAGATTGCTGCTGAAATCCGCGAATTTCTGGCGATCCTGACGTCGCGTGCGCGCGTCCAGGAGATCATCCGCGACGAATTGCTGGCCGCCAAGGCAGCCTTTGCCACCCCGCGTCAGACCGAAATCCTCGAAGCCGAGGGCGATTTCGAGGATGAGGATCTGATCCAGCGCGAAGAGATGGTGGTCACCGTCTCGCATGCCGGCTACGTGAAACGCGTGCCGCTCTCCGCCTATCGTGCGCAGCGGCGCGGCGGCAAGGGCAGGGCCGGCATGGCAACCCGCGAAGAGGATTTCGTCACCCGCCTTTTCGTCGCCTCGACCCATACGCCGGTGCTGTTTTTCTCATCGCGCGGCATCGTCCACAAGATGAAGGTGTGGCGCCTGCCGATTGCCGCTCCGCAATCGCGCGGCAAGGCGCTGGTCAACATGTTGCCACTGGCGGCAGGCGAACGCATCACCACCGTCATGCCGCTGCCGGAGGATGAGGCCGAATGGGCACGCTTCCACGTGGTGTTTGCCACCACCGATGGTGATATCCGCCGCAATGATCTGGCCGATTTCGTACAGATCAATCGCAACGGCAAGATCGCCATGAAGCTTGAGGGCGATACCTCGATCGTCGACGTGCAGCTATGCACCGAGGACGATGACATTCTGCTCACCACCAAGCTTGGCCAGTCGATCCGCTTTGCGGTGCCGGAAGTCCGCGTCTTCCAGAGCCGTAATTCGACCGGCGTGCGGGGTATTCTGCTTGCCGAAGGTGATGCGGTGATCTCGATGGCCATTGTGCGCCATGTCGAGGCGTCAGCCGAGGAGCGCTCCTCTTATCTGCGCATGCGCCGCGCTGTGACCGCCGGCGAAGAAGGGCAGCCCGGCGAGCCGGAAGGCGAGGAAATCAACGCCGACGTTCAATTGTCGCAGGAGCGTTACGCTGGCCTGTCAGCCGGCGAACAATTCGTGCTCACCGTTTCGGAGCGCGGTTTTGGCAAGCGCTCATCGGCCTACGAATACCGCGTCACCGGGCGTGGCGGCAAAGGTATCGTCGCCATGATCACCAACGCACGCAATGGCGGAGTGGTCGCCGCCTTCCCGGTGGAGCCAAGCGATCAGATCATGCTGGTGACCGATGGCGGTCAGATGATCCGCGTTCCGGTTGATGACATACGCATCGCTGGGCGCAACACCCAAGGCGTTACGATTTTTGACACCGCCGATGGCGAGAAAGTCGTGTCGGTCGAACGTATTTCCGATCAGGGTGAGGATATCAGCGACGATGCCATCCCGCTTGTGGATGGTGATGAGGGCTGACCCATGCGCATCGGCGTTTATCCGGGATCGTTCGATCCGCTGACCAATGGCCATGTCGGTATGCTGGAGGCGTCACTGCGCCTTGTTGATCGCCTGATCATCGCCATCGGCGTTCATCCGGCCAAAAAACCGCTGTTCACCACCCGTGAGCGCATGACGATGATCAGGAATGTTGTCGCCCCGATGGCAAAGACGGCTGGCGCCGACTTCGAAATCGCCACCTTTGATAATCTCGTGGTCGATTTCGCCCGCACAAGAAAAGCCCGGCTGATCATTCGCGGCCTGCGCGATGGAACGGATCTTGACTACGAAATGCAGATGTCGGGAATGAATGCCGGGCTAGCGCCCGACTTGCAAACGGTGTTCCTGCCGGCATTGCCAGCGCATCGCCATATTACAGCAACATTGGTGCGCCAGATCGCCGCGATGGGTGGCGATGTGTCGGGTTTTGTGCCTCCTGCCGTTGCCAAGCATCTCGCACGCAAGTTTTCATGACGCCACAACGCGCTCCGCAATATCAAACGAGGACAGTTCGATGAACAGACGCCATGTGCTGATCACAGCCGGCTCGCTTTTTGCCGGCAAAGCTTTCGCCCAAACGCCCAGATTGCCGGCCGAGATTGATCCACAGAATGCCTTGCTGATTGAACTCAAGGGGGGAACGGTCATCGTCAAACTGCGCCCGGATCTTGCTCCCAAACATGTCGAGCGCATCAAGGAATTGGCCAAACGTCGATTTTATGACGGGCTGGTCTTCCACCGCGTTATCGACAAGTTCATGGCGCAGACAGGCGACCCGACCGGGACGGGGACCGGAGGCTCCGATCTGCCCAATCTCAAGGCTGAGTTCACCCAGGCACCCTTTGGCCGCGGCACGCTCGGCATGGCGCGCTCGCAGAGCCCCGATTCAGCCAATTCCCAGTTTTTCATTTGTTTCGAGCGTTCACAATGGCTGGACGGTCAATATACTGTCTTTGGCGAAGTGGTCTCAGGCATGGAATTTGTTGACGCAATCAAGCGCGGCACTGGCGGAAATGGTCTTGTGACCGCACCGCCGGACCGCATGATAAAGGTACGTCTTGCGGCTGAATGAGCGCGTGTTGAGCCGCTATTTGCTGATCATTGTCGGGGGTATTTTTCTGTGTCCCGGCAAGGTGACGGCCGAAGAGAAGTTGCTGTATGATTACAAAGAAATAGGCGCTTATTTGTCGCGCTGCTGGGTGCCGCCACGCGAAACGCTGCCAGGCGTAAGGATTGAAGTCACGTTTTCCTTTGCCCTTCGCAGCGATGGTAGCGTCATAGGCCAACCGTCGATCAGCTATTTTTCACCTGCAAGTTTCACCGGGCTGCGCGAAAAATATCGTGCTGCCGTCTTCAATATGCTTGAAGTCTGTACCCCGGTTCCGCTATCAGCGAGCCTTGGCAGCAGGATCGCAGGCCGCGTGAACCGCCTGCGTTTTGTTCACGACACCAACGAACAGGAATCACCAGCGTGGCGCTCGACACTGAAAATACCCTCGTCATGGAAACCACAAAAGGCCGGGTAACCATTGCCCTGCGTCCCGATCTGGCGCCCAACCATGTCGAGCGCATGAAGACGCTGGTGCGTCAGGGTTTTTATGACGGGATCATTTTTCATCGCGTGATTGCCGGCTTCATGGCGCAGACCGGCTGTCCTGATGGCCGCGGCACGGGCGGGTCGGACCTCCCCGATCTCAAGGCGGAGTTCAACGCCGAGCCGCATGTGCGCGGCGTCTGCTCCATGGCCCGCAGCAATGCCCCGCATTCGGCAAATTCACAGTTCTTTATCGTCTTCGATGATGCGACCTTCCTTGACCGCCAATATACCGCCTGGGGTCAGGTGACCGAGGGCATGGAGGTCATCGACGCGCTTGCCAAGGGTGAGCCGCCGAAGAACCCGGACAAGATCGTTACGTTGCGTGTAGGTGCCGAGGCCTGACGGCGGCAGCCGGCAGACTTGCGTGGCCGGCAAGCGGCGATGCAGACCGATGATTTTGATTTCGAGTTGCCAGCAGAGTGCATAGCCCTGCGCCCGGCGGTGCCGCGCGAAAGCGCCCGCCTGCTGGTGATCGGGCGCCATCGTGGCATCATCGCCGAAACAACCATTGCCGATCTGCCGCTCTATCTGCGCGGTGGCGATGCGCTGATTGTCAATGACACGCGGGTCATAGCCTGCGCGCTCAAAGGGTATCGTCAGCGTGGCGAGGCGCGCGTTGCGCTCAATGTCATGTTGCACCGGCGCGCGCGCGAGAATGCCTGGTGGGCTTTTGCAAAACCGGGGCGCCGGCTTGCGGTGGACGACAAGCTTGTTTTTTCTTCTGCCGATGAAAAATACACCCTCATGGCAAGGCTGTGTGAAAAGGGTGAGAGTGGTGAGGTTTTGCTGGAATTTGATCGTGCCGGCGTGGCGCTCGACCAGGCGGTTGCCGCTGTCGGTGATATGCCTTTGCCCCCCTATATCGCCTCGCGCCGCGCCGCTGACCAGCGTGATCGCTCCGATTATCAGACGATATATGCAAGCCGCGATGGTTCGGTCGCGGCGCCGACGGCCGGGCTTCATCTGACCGAGAAGATGATGACGCGCCTTGCAGCACACGAGATCGGGCTCGAACGCGTCACCTTGCATGTCGGTGGCGGTACCTTTCTGCCGGTCAAAAGCGCGGCGATTGCTGACCATCGCATGCACGCCGAATGGGGTGAAATCGACGGTGCGACCGCCGCGCGCCTCGCAGCACGGCGGGCAGGGGGCGGCAGAATGATTGCGATTGGCACGACGGCAGCCCGCCTGCTCGAAAGCGCGGCGCGCCCATCAGGCGCAATCACCGCTTTTCGTGGCGAGACGGACATCTTCATGACACCCGGTTATCGCTTTGCGGCTGTCGACGGGCTAATGACCAATTTCCATCTGCCGCGCTCCACGCTGTTCATGCTGGTGTGTGCCTTTGCCGGCTATGATGTGATGCGTCATGCCTATGCGCACGCCATTGCCACAGGCTATCGCTTCTTTTCCTATGGCGATGCCTGCCTGCTTTTGCCGGAGGGCTGACGCCATGCCGCGCTTTTCATTCGCACTCAAGGCGCTCGACGGTGCGGCTCGCACGGGCGAGATCACCACACCGCACGGTGTCATCCGCACACCAGCCTTCATGCCCGTTGGCACAGCGGCCACCGTGAAGAGCATGCACCCGCATGAAGTGCGCGAGAGCGGCGCCGATATCCTTCTGGTCAACACCTATCACATGATGCTGCGTCCAGGGCCTGAGCGGGTCGCCAGGCTCAGTGGTCTCCATTCATTCATGAACTGGCCGCACCCTATCCTCACCGATTCCGGCGGCTTCCAGGTGATGTCGCTGGCCGGCCTGCGTACATTGAATGAAAGCGGCGTGACGTTTCGCAGCCATATCGACGGTTCGGCACATCAGCTGACGCCCGAACGCGCGGTCGATATCCAAAACCTGCTTGGCGCCGACATCCAGATGCAGCTCGATGAATGCGTCAAACTGCCGGCCACACCGGCAGACGTTGAGCGCGCAATGCGCCTGTCGATGCGCTGGGGCGAACGCGCACGCCGCGCGTTTCTGGCAAGCGGCCGCCACACTGATGGTTATGCGCAATTCGGCATCGTTCAGGGCGGTGATCAGCCTGCTTTGCGCGCTGAGAGCGCGCGAGCGCTCGTCGATATCGGTTTTGAAGGGTATGGCATTGGCGGTCTGGCTGTCGGCGAACCGCAGGCGGTGATGCTCGACATGATCGCTGCTAGCGTGCCGCATCTGCCGTCAACGTCACCTCGCTATTTGATGGGCGTTGGCACGCCCGATGATCTGCTAAAGGCGATAGCCCTTGGTGTCGACCAGTTCGATTGTGTGATGCCCACACGTTCTGGTCGCCATGGGCAGGTCTTCACGCGGTTTGGCAAGATCAACCTGCGCAATGCGCGCCACCAGGATGACCCGCGCCCACTGGATGAACAGGCTGCATGCCCGGCCGCGCGCAATTATTCACGCGCCTATCTTCACCATCTCGTGCGCTGCGGCGAATTTCTGGGTGCCATGCTGCTCTCGGCCATCAATCTTGGTTATTATCAGGAGCTGATGGCAGGAGCGCGTCAGGCCATCGCTGCTGGCGGTTTGCAGGATTACGCCGCAGCCGTGCGCGAGGGGTGGGCGCGTGGCGACATTGCACCCTGGCAGGAGCCCGATCATGCCTGAATTGAAGACCGCTCGCATCGGCATCCTGACGATCTCCGACCGCGCCTCGCAAGGCATCTACGAGGATCGCGGCGGCCCGGCTATCGAGGCAGAGCTGAAGCGCGCGCTTGCCTCGGCCTGGGAGCCGGTGCGCCGTATCATTGCCGACGAGCAGGGTCTGATCGAGCAGGCATTGCGCACGCTGGCCGATGATGAGGGCTGCGCCCTTGTCATCACGACGGGCGGAACCGGGCCGTCGCCGCGCGATGTCACGCCAGAAGCAACAGAAGCCGTGTGCGACAAGATGATGCCGGGATTTGGCGAACTCATGCGCGCCGTCAGCCTCAAATACGTGCCGACCGCCATCCTGTCGCGCCAGACGGCGGGCATTCGCGGCACATGTCTGATCGTCAACCTGCCGGGCCAGCCGAAGGCGATCGGCG
>JAKFVK010000196.1 GCA_021732205.1 Hyphomicrobiales bacterium
TCCGCAAATTCGCGGACAATGAACCCTTCAAACGACAACAAGACCGCCAGTGAATCACGAACCGCAGCATCATCATCGACCAGATAAATCACACGTTCATTTTGCACGTTCGACCTCACCAGATGTGGTTACAGGCACAGAGAGTGTTGGAGACATCGCCGCCGGCTGTCCTGACGGCAGACGAAGCACGAAGGTTGCCCCCTCGCCCTTCCCGCCCGGAAGGCACTGCAATTCGCCGCCGTGGTTCTGGGCAATTGATCGCGAGATCGCCAGCCCGATCCCAAGGCCGGAGCGTTTGCTCGTTGAAAAGACCTTGAACAAACTCGGCAGGATATCGACGGGTATACCAGGTCCGTTATCAGCGATTTCGATGATGATGTCGTCGTCGATTGCTTTCGTTTCAATTCTGATCTCGGCTGCGGGCCGGCCGCGCACAGCTTCCATGGCGTTGCGTCCGAGATTGACGATGATCTGCTGAAACTGAACGCCATCGACCAGAAGCGGCGGCAGGTCGGGCGCATCACGACGCACGATCCGTACCTTCGTGTGATTGCCAACCAGGGTCAGCTCGATGGCATCATCGATCAACGCCTTGACGTCATGCAGTTTGCGTTGCGGTTCGCGCTTTTCGGCAAACGAACGCATACGCTGAATGATTTTTCCGGCGCGCTCCGCTTCATGAGCGGCCTTGGCGAGAATTGCGACCGAGCCGGGTGGCATGTCCCTGGCTGCGTCGCCTTTCTGCCCTCCGCGCAGGATCGTCTGCAGATACAGCAGCACCGCCGTCAGCGGCTGATTGAGCTCATGGGCAAGAGCTGCGCCCATCTCATCAATCGCCGACACACGGGCAAGATGAAGGTGGTCGGCCTGCAGGCGGTCCAGTCGATCAGCGACCTCCTTGCGTGAGCGCAAATCGCGCACAATGGCGATGAACTGAATACCATCGAGCGTTGCGGCAATGCCAACCGTCAGCTCGACAGGAAATTCATCTCCCGATTTGTGACGCGCCTGGATTTCCCGTGTCTGGGCCGCCAGAAGCCCGGATGAAACGACAAATTTTTGCCGGGACAAGGCGTCAAGCGGCACCTCTGATTCGTGATAAAACAACGATACGATATTCGATCCCATGGCCGCCGAAGCGTGATAACCAAACAGGCGCTCGCAAGTGCGGTTGAAGGTGAGGATGGTGCCTGACGCATCGAAGATGATGATGCCATCAAGGGCAATATCCAGCACACCTTTGAGCTGCGCAGCGGCTGCGCCATCATTCATATGATAGCTCGCCGGATGGTTCATTGGACCTCAACACATGACATGGGCGGCAGGACGATGCGCTCGCCATCAATGGGCAACATGGTGTTGGTTGCTTCATCAAGAACCAGCAGTCGACCGGTGGCGATCGAAAAATAGACCGCGTGAAGAGCAAGCCGGCCCTTTTCTTCCAGGATCGAAATACAGGGAAACGTTCGCAGATTGGCAAGACCACGGCGAAGCGAAGCCACTTCCAGCAAGCTGCAATCCTCATCCTCATTGCCCGACAGGACGCCTGCTATATCGTCATGAGCGGGGCCGAGGATCGATACCCATTTGCCGACGAAATCGCCCGGCGACAACGGGGCGCGGCGCGCACTCAAAAAAGCGCGCACCCCCCCACAACGCGCATGCCCGAGGATGACGATGTTCGCCACCTTCAATTCCTGAACGGCGAATTCGAGTGCAGCACTTGTCGAATGCTGACCGCCATCCGGCTCATAGGGCGGAACGAGATTGGCTACGTTGCGCACGACAAACAATTCGCCGGGATCAGCGTCAAACACCACTTCGGGGGGCACGCGCGAATCGCAACACCCGATCAGGGCGGTCAACGGGCGCTGCCCGCTCCAGCCCATTTTCCGGAACCGCGCCTGTTCATCATCCAGCCTGCGCGTGCGGAACGCGTGGTAGCCCTGGAGCAGATGATCGGGTAGCGCCAAGACACGGCCTTTCAGGTTTTCTGTCGCAAGTCCTTCATATAAATGAATTTGTTTTTTGCGCAAGACTAATAATGCAACCCTGCTCCTACCGTTTCAGCCACGTGACCAGGCGGGAAACTGCTTCTTCAACAAGGTCTTCGCGGCGCAGGAAACAAAATCTCATATAGCCCTCCCCTCCCGGGCCGAAGGCAGTTCCCGGCGCCATACCGATATTTGCTTCGTCGACGAGACGCAGCCCAAGCTGGCGCACATCCCTCTCGCCATCGATGGAGAAGAAGAGGTAGAACGCGCCGTCGGGCGGCGTGAAGCGCACGCGGCCGGTTGAGGCCAGACCATCGCAAACGATGGCCCTTCCCCGTCTGGCGCGATCGATCACATGCTCGACATAGGGCTCGCCGCGCGTGAGCGCGACGATGCCGGCGCGCTGCATGAAGGCGGCGACGCCCGATGTTGCGTATTGTATGAGATTTTCCACCACCTGGCCGAGCCGTGGCGGCGCCATGATCCAGCCCATGCGCCAGCCGGTCATCGACCAGTTTTTTGAAAAAGTATTGACGAAGAGGATCTTGTCATCCTCCTCCATGATATCGAGGAAGGAGGGGGCGCGGGCGCCGGCATAATAAAAGCGGGTGTAGATTTCATCAGCGATGATCCACAGCCCATGCTGGCGTGCGAAGGCAAGGATAGAACGAAGCTCATCGGCTGTTGCGGTCCAACCGGTGGGATTGGACGGCGAGTTGATGAAGATGGCACGGGTGCGATCGGTGCGGGCGGCGAAGAGTTTTTCGAGATCAAGCTGCCAGCCCGTATTACCGAAAGTCATCGGTACAAACCGTGCCTTGCCGCCATTGACGCCGGCGGCTGCCGCAGCATTCGGCCAGGCGGGAGAAGGAATGAGGATTTCATCGCCAGCGCCAACCGTCATGCCAAGCGCCACCTGGATGGCCTGCATCCCAGAACCGGTGACGAAGAATTGCTCAGGAGAAAACGTCTTGCCGAACAGGCGCTGATGATAGTCGGCGAGCGCCTCGCGCAAATCCGGCAGGCCGCGCTGATAAGTATAAAACGTTTCTCCGGCAGCAAGCGCGCGGGTGGCGGCCTCAGCGATAAAGGAGGGCGTCGGCTCGTCCCCTTCGCCTGCCCATAACGGGATCAGCCCGGGGCGCATGCGACCGTAATTCATCACTTCAACGATGCCGCTTTCGGGTGCCGAAAGCGCCTCGGGGCGCAGTGACGAGGCGAGAGAGGACGTGTCGCTATGAATGGTCATGGGAGCCCGCTTTCTGTGCTGAAGCTCCGGATGTAGCCAAGGACAGGCCGATTAGAAAGCGCTGGATCGTGATGGTTCTCATCACGATCCGCGATGGCATCGAGCCGCCGGGCGCCACCTACTTCTTCAGCAGGTCACGAATTTCGCTGAGGAGCGTGACCTCCGCCGTAGGAGCGGCTGGCGCCGGGGGGGCGGCTGCTTCCTTGCGCTTCAAATTGTTCATCAGCTTGACCACCATGAACATCACCCAGGCGATGATGATGAAATTGATGGCAATTGTCACAAAGCGGCCCCAGGCCAGCACGGCGCCCTGCTTCTGGGCTTCGGCAAGGCTTGTGGCGGTAACAGATTTGGCAAGACCGACAAAATAATTTGAAAAATCAAGACCACCGGTGATCGCGCCGATGATGGGAAGGAAAATATCGCCAACCATCGAATCGACGATCTTGCCGAAGGCGGCGCCGATGATCACACCGATCGCCAGATCGACCACATTGCCCTTCATGGCAAATTCTTTGAATTCCTGAAGCATTGAACACCCCTCTGCGTCTATCGCCTCACTCACTGGAGGTGAATTGATGTTAGTGAAGAGCGGCATAATTGGAAGTGCTAAATCAGACCCCGCACCCTTAGCGTTTTTTCCCAAAGCGGCTAATGTTCCCGGACGTGTGAGGAGTGCAAATGCTGTTTGGCTGGGCTGTTGTCGTCATTGCGCTTGCCTATATAGGCGCGCTCTTTGCAGTCGCCGGCTGGGCCGAGAAGCACGGCGCAACCTATCTCGCCCGTCATCGCCCCACGATCTATGCGCTGGCGCTGGGCGTTTACTGCACCTCCTGGACTTTCTACGGGTCGGTTGGCATGGCGACGACGCGTGGCTTCGACTTTCTGGCGATCTATCTCGGCCCGATCCTTCTGTTTGCTGTCACGCCTGGCCTGCTGCGCCGGGTCGTCGCCTTGAGCAAGACGCAGAAGATCACCTCGCTGGCAGACTTCCTGGCGGCACGCTACGGCAAGAATCAACGTGTCGCAGTGGTTGCCACCATCATTATCGTCGTCGGCGTCCTGCCCTACATCGCCCTGCAGCTCAAGGCGATTTCGACCTCGATCACCGCACTGCTGGGCGGCGAGGGGACGATTGCCTATGTCACCGCGCCGCTGGTCGGTGATCTGCCTTTGCTGGTGGCGCTGGCGCTGGCGCTGTTTTCGATCCTCTTTGGTACGCGGACGCTTCATCAAAGCGAGCGCCAGTACGGGTTGATGTTTGCCATCGCCGTCGAAAGCGTCGTCAAGCTCGCCGCCTTCCTGGTAGTTGGCGGGTATATTGTCTTTGTCCTTTATGACGGGCCGGGCGATCTCCTCGAAGCGGCGGCAACCACACCAGGGGCGCTTGCCCCCTTCAGTCGCGACATCGATGGCGGGCAATGGATCACGCTCACCGGCCTGTCCTTTGTTGCCGCCTTGCTTCTGCCGCGCATGTTTCATATGGCGGTGATCGAAAGCGACACGGCAGACGATGTCCGTCGCGCGACATGGCTGTTTCCGCTCTATCTGGTGGCAATCAACCTCTTCGTACCCTTCATCGCCATTGCCGGGCTGACCGCTTTTGCCGGCGAGACGTTCGATGCCGACATGCTGGTTCTGGCACTGCCGCTGTCGGGGGGCGCAAGCGCGGTATCGATCATCGCCTTCATCGGCGGCCTGTCATCGGCAACCGCCATGGTGATCATCGCCAACGTCGCCATCTCGGTGATGATTGCCAATGAGATCGTGACGCCCCTCCTGCTGTTTCGCCGGCAGAAATCTCAGGTCGGCGAAGCGGATATGGGACGAACCGTCCTGTTGGCGCGCCGCATCGGTATCCTGGTGGTGCTCATGCTGGCCTACGCCTACCAGAAGTTTGCTGTCAGCGATCAGCACCTGGCAGCCATCGGCCTTCTGTCGTTTACCGCCATCGTCCAGCTGGCTCCGGCATTTTTCGGTGGACTGATCTGGCCAGGTGCCAGCGCCGCCGGCGCCTTGTGCGGTCTGATCGCCGGCAGCCTGATGTGGGCCTATACCCTGCTGCTGCCGAGTTTTGCGGCATCAGGCCTGATTTCCTCCACGTTTCTGACGCTGGGGCCTTGGGATATCGGCTGGCTCAAACCGCAGGGTCTTCTTCATGTCGGGCTTGATCCGCTGACGCATGGCGTTTTCTGGAGCCTGCTGGTCAATCTTATCGGCTATGTCGCCGGGTCGCTTTTCTTCCAGCCCAAAGACATTGAAGCCTCGCAGGCAAAGACATTCATTGCCCCTCCCAACAGCAGCCCCTCGACGCGGCTGCGCATCTGGCGCACCGCCATCACCGTCCGCGATCTCGAGGAGACGGTATCGCGCTATCTGGGCGCGGCGCGGACGCAGGCTTCCCTGCAGGGCTTTGCGCAAGCACATCGCGTTGATCTGCAACCGGGCATGGAAGCGGATATCGAACTTCTACGCCATTGCGAATACCTTCTGGCGAGCGCCATCGGCGCAGCCTCGGCGCGGCTCGTTCTCGCCCTGCTGCTGCGCCGGCGCAACGTGTCGGCCAAGGCAGCGCTGCGCCTTCTCGATGATGCCTCGGCGGCTCTCCAGTATAATCGCGACCTGCTGCATACGGCGCTCGATGAGGTCAATCAGGGGATTGCGGTTTTTGATCGTGATCTGCGGCTGATCACGTGGAACCGTCGTTTTGATGCACTGCTGGAACTGCCGACGAACCTCATCAGCATCGGCACATCGGTGCAGGATATCATCACCTATCTTGCGAACCGCGGAGAATTCGGAGCGGGCAGTGCGGCCGAGCTTGTGGCGGCACGACTGGCCGCATTCCTTGCTACCGGCAAAACGCAGCGCCGGCCGTTCCTCGCGCTCGGCCTCATCCTCGAAATCAGAACGGCACGACTGCCGGGTGGTGGCTATGTCTCGACCTTCAGCGATGTCACCCAACAGGTGCAGGCGGCTGAAAATCTCGAACGCGTCAACGCAAGCCTCGAAATCCGCGTGCGCGAGCGCACCGATCAGCTGATGCGTCTCAACGACGAGCTGGCGCGCGCCCGGGCGACGGCGGATGAAGCCAACCTCGGAAAAACCAAATTTCTTGCAGCCGCCGGCCATGACATTCTGCAACCCCTCAATGCGGCCAGGCTCTATGTTTCAGCCCTTCTCGAGCGCGGTTCATCAAGCGAGCACAACCGGCTGGTCAGCAATGTCGACCAGTCGCTTGAGGCGGTGGAAGAAATCATCGGCGCCTTGCTTGATATTTCGCGTCTCGACACGGGGGCGCTCAAGACCGAGATCACATCCTTTCCGCTTGGCGACTTACTGCGCCAGATCGACATCGAATTCGTTCCAACCGCGCGTGATCGGGGGCTTGACCTTGTTGTCCTTTCAACTGAGCTGTGGGTGACGTCCGATCGCCGATTGCTGCGCAGGCTGCTGCAGAATTTCGTGTCAAACGCGCTGAAATACACCAGGGAAGGGCGCGTTCTTGTCGGCTGTCGGCGGCGCGGCGCGCACCTTGATGTGCAGGTATGGGATAGCGGTCTTGGCATACCTGAGCACAAACAGGAGGTGATCTTTCGCGAATTCGAACGGCTCGATCAGGGTGCACGCATGGCGCGCGGCCTGGGCCTTGGTCTGTCGATTGTCGAGCGCATCGGCAAGGTGCTTGACCATCCCATCATGCTGCGCTCGTGGCCGGGGAAGGGCTCGATGTTTTCAGTCA
>JAKFVK010000177.1 GCA_021732205.1 Hyphomicrobiales bacterium
GAGATTATTTGTTCCGCCATGGCGACCCGTCAGACGCCGCCTATACGATTTTCGATGGTGATGTCGAGGCGACGATCCCGGGGCCAGAGGAAGATGTAGTGGTTGGCCAGTTCGGTGCCGGGGAAGTAGTCGGCGAGGTCGGAGTGTTTACTGGCAATCCACGAAGCGTCTCCATCCGGTCCCGGACACGGACAAATGTTTTGCGTATCCCCGCAGAAGTATTAACCGATCTCATCCATGATTGCCCGGCCTGCGCGGCCAGTATCACCGCCTTTATGGCGGGTCTTGGCGAACGCCTGATTGATCGTGTGTCTGTTGCCTCGCACCATTGAGAACAAGACGGCATCGTGTGCGCCTGCCGACAGCCGCATCTGCGGCGAATTTCAACAATTGGCCTGCGCCCAGGCTGCGGAACGATAAATGCTGTCAACGGTCGAAAGTCACAACGCGTTCAACGTCAAGGCGCTGACAACACGATTACTGCGCAATGACTGGAAGCGTACACTCAGGCTGACGTCGGGTCTTGTGCTGCTCGCTTTCGTTACCATGCATCTGGTCAACCATGCGCTCGGTCTGATCGGCATTGCGCAAATGTCGGTTATGCAGGAATGGCGATGGGTGATCTGGAAGAGCCGCCCCGGGACATGGCTGCTCTATGGCTCATTCTTCGTCCATGTCACCTTCACCCTGGCGCGCATATTGCGGCGTGGCACGTTTCGCATGCCGTTCAAGGAAGCGCTGCAGCTCATCCTGGGATTGAGCATCCCCTTTCTCATCATCGGCCATGTTGCGGGAACGCGTCTGGCTGGCGATATGTATGGGCTTGATGAGAGCTATGTCGCCGTCCTTCATCGCCTGTGGCCGAAATCTGCCGTGATTCAGACGGTGGCCGTCCTGGTGGTATGGTTCCACGGCATTATCGGCTTTCATTATATTTTCACCGCCAAGCGGTCGGTACGCACGATTATGGATGATCTGCTGTGGGCTGTGGCTATCCTCGTGCCGGCCCTGGCGCTGGCCGGTTTCTTGGTGTCAGGGCGAGATGCGCAGCCCTATGACGGCGAGCCGACGATCGATCCGGCGGTCATCAGCCTGGTCAACCGCACGGAATTCTATGGTCGTCTCGGCGCCTTCGGTCTTCTTGCCGCAGTCGGCGGCGTGCTTGGCTATCGGGAGATTGGCCGGCGGCGGCGGCGCATCATCACCGTCAATTATGTCGGTCATGGCGAGGTGATGGTACGGCCCGGGCAGTCGCTCCTCGAGATCAGCCGTGATCAGCGCATCCCCCATCCCTCGCTCTGCGGTGGGCGGGGTCGCTGCGCCACATGCCGTGTTCTGGTCACCAAGGGCTTGCAGGACCTGCCGCCGATTGGCGTTGCCGAGCGCACACTTCTGGAACAGATCGCCGCGCCGCCCGGCGTGCGTCTGGCCTGCCAGATACACCCCTTCCGTGACTTGTCGGCGCAAATCCTGCTACCGGTGCTGGGAGAGCATACGCATGCCGCCCAGAGCGAGCATGCCGGCTGGGGACTCGAGGAACAGGCAACTGTCCTGGTCGTCGACCTGCGCGCCTTTACCAACCTCGTCAACACGCAGGTTCCCTATGAGCTGGTCGTGCTGCTCAACCGCTTCCAGGAGGAGATGATCCAGTCGGTTCGCGCCCATCACGGGCATGTCGACATCGTGGTCGTGGACGGGTTGACGGCGGTGTTCAAAAAAGATGGGCACAAGGACAAGGGCAGTCGGGATGCGCTGAAGGCAGCGCGTGACATGTTCAAATCCATCGAGGCACTGAACGTCCAGTTCCAGAGCGCGTTGTCGCTGCCGTTGCGGATAGGGGTTGGTATACATACCGGGCGTATTCTGACCGCGCGTATCGGCGCCATGCAGGCGCAGGCGGTGACGCTCGCTCTGGGGGAAACAGTGGCGGTTGCCAGTAAACTCGAAGCCGCGTCAAAAGATCTGATGAGTGATCTGGTCATTTCGCGTGAAACAGCGCTCGCCGCCGGATTGCCGATCATGCAATCGCGCCTGCGGGACATTTATGTCCTTGGCCACGAGAACGCGATCTCGGCCTATCCGATCCGAGGACTTGGTGAACTCGCCGCAGTGACGTAACGGCAAAAAGACGTTGCCGCTTGGGAAGGTGACAGTTAGATTTGTCAGCAGGGACAGGGAGTGCCATGGACATTCTGCGGGTCGAAGGGCTGAGAATAGCCTTCTCCTTGCACGGCCTTCAAAATGAGGTTGTGCGTGGCGTGTCGCTACGTGTTCCGGCAGGCAAGACGGTGGCGCTGGTTGGCGAATCGGGTTCCGGCAAATCGGTTATTTCGCAAGCCATCATGGGCATTCTGCCACGCGCGGGAAAAGTGACCGGCGGACATATCCATTTCGACAGTCAGTCCGGCATGCTCGATCTTGCCACCATGTCGCCCGACGGCCTTGCCTATCGCCAGGTCCGGGGCGGCCAGATCGGCATGATTTTCCAGGAGCCGATGTCCTCGTTGTCGCCGGTCCACACCGTTGGCAATCAGGTCGAGGAAGGGTTGCGGCTTCATTCGACAATGAACGGGGCGCAGGCGCGGGAGCGGACCGAGCAGATGCTTGGCCTGGTGGGTTTCAAGGACCCGGCGCGCACGCTTGGCATGTATCCTTTTGAATTGTCGGGCGGCATGCGCCAAAGGGCGATGCTGGCGATGGCGCTCATCTGTCGGCCCGCGCTTCTCATTGCCGATGAACCGACGACCGCGCTTGATGTGACGATCCAGGCGCAAATCCTGCGCCTGATGAAGGATTTGCAGCAGGAGCTGCATATGGCGATCCTGCTCATCACTCATGATCTGGGTGTGGTTGCCAACATGGCGGACGAAGTGGCGGTGATCTACCATGGCGAGATCATGGAGAGCGGTCCGGTGGAGGATATTTTCCGTCGCCCGCAGCACCCTTATCTCAAAGGGCTTCTGAAGGCCTCGCCCCATTTCGACATGGGCGAGAACGAGCGGCTGGTGTCGTTGCGTGATGTGGTGCGCGCGCCTGGTGAAAAACTGGCGATTTCCAAGACCTCCATCAGCGCTCCGGCGCGCGGGCCGATCCTGAGCGTGCGCAATCTGCGCAAGACCTATCAGTCGCGGCGCGAAAGCTGGTTTTCCAACACGCAGCACGGGGACGTTGCGGTCGACGATGTCAGCTTCGATGTGACGCGCGGCGAATGTCTGGGGCTGGTGGGTGAAAGCGGCTGCGGCAAAACCACGGTCAGCAAGCTGCTGATGCGCGCCGTCACGCCTGACAAGGGCACGGTGACGTTCGATGATGGCGTGACCCAGCGCGATATTCTCAGCCTGCGTGGCGAGGAGCTGCGCCGCTTTCGTCCGCGGATGCAGATGATTTTCCAGGATCCGGTCAGTTCGCTGTCGCCGCGCATGACGGTTCTCAATATCTTGCGCGAGCCGTTGCAGATTCACGGCGTCGGTGATGTCGCCGAACAAAATCGCGACGTCACCGAGCTGATGAAGGCCGTGGGGCTTGATCCGCGTTTTCTCAACCGTTACCCGCACTCGTTTTCAGGCGGTCAACGCCAGCGTATCGGTATTGCCCGGGCGCTGGCTCTGCGCCCCGAGATCATCATCTGCGATGAACCTGTCTCTGCGCTCGACGTGTCGGTACAGGCCCAGATCCTCAATCTGCTGAAGGATTTGCAGAAAGAGCTGGGGTTGACCTACATTTTCATCTCGCACAATCTGGCGGTGGTGAACTATATGGCCGAGCGCATCGCCGTCATGGCCCATGGTCGCATTGTCGAGATTGCGCCGCGTCATCAGCTTTTCGCCAATCCCGTCCATCCTTATACGCGGATGTTGCTCAAGGCGGTCCCTTACGCCGATCTTGACCGGCCGCTGGATTACCGGGCGGCGCTCGCAGCGTCTGGTGGTAGCGACTACTGGCCGGCAGCATTCACACCCTCGCCCGGAGGCAGTGCGCTGCAACCGGTTCAAGTCGGCGACAAGCACTTCGTGCTCGCGCGCGACAATGTCGATGCAAAGGATCTTGTGGCATGAGGACAGCGCGCTTTTGCACCGGGTTTCTGGGCGTCGCGATCGCTCTTTCAGCGCCGGCGTCGCGGGCGCAGAGCTTTATTGAACCGCCGATGTTTGAAGCCGGGGTCATCGCGCAAAACATGCCGCCGGTTGCTGAACGGCTGCCAATGCGCCCGCGCGTTATCAATCTGGGCGAGCGCGGCCGGATGCCAGGCCGGTATGGCGGCACGTTGCGGATGCTGATTGCCGATCAGCGCGATATCCGTCTGGCGGTTATGTACAGCTATGCGCGCCTTGTCACCTATAATACCAAGCTCGAGCTGGAACCCGACATTCTTGAAAAGGTCGACATCGCCGAAGGGCGTATCTTCACACTGCATATCCGTCCCGGTCACCGCTGGTCGGATGGCCAGCCGTTTACCTCCGAGGATTTCCGCTATTTCTGGGAAGATGTCGCCAATAATCCGCGATTGTCACCTGGCGGGCCGCCCCTTCAGTTGCGCCCCCTCGGGAGCAAGCCGAAATTCGAGATTATCGATGCATTGACGGTTCGCTATACCTGGGATGTCCCCAATCCGGGATTTCTGCCGGCGCTGGCGGCGGCTCAACCCGTTTATATCTACATGCCGGCGCATTATATGCGTCAATTCCATACGAGCTATGCCGAGAAAGGCTTGCTCGATACGATGATCAAAAAGGAAAAAGTGCGCGATTGGGGAGCGCTTCACGAGCGCAAATCACGCCAGTTCCACCCCGAGAATCCGGCGCTGCCATCGCTTGACCCTTGGCGCAACACAACGCCGCTTCCCTCGGAAGTTTTTGTCTTCGAGCGCAATCCCTATTATCATCGCGTCGATGAAAACGGCAGGCAATTGCCCTACATCGACAATCTGCGGCTCTCGGTGGTATCGAGCCAGCTGATACCCGCCAAGGTAGGCGCAGGTGATTCCGACCTGCAGGCGCGCTATCTGCGCTTTGACAATTTCACCTTTCTCAAAGTGGCGGAGAAGCGCAACGGGTTTCTCACCCATTTGTGGCGGCGTGCTGAAGGCTCCTATATCGCGCTGCAGCCTAATCTCAACGCCAGCGATCCGGTGTGGCGCACCATCGTGCGTGATGTCCGCTTTCGTCGCGCCTTGTCGCTGGCTGTTGATCGCCGGGATATTAATCAGGTGATCTTCTTTGGGCTGGCGCGCGAAAGCGCCATGACCGTGATACCTGAAAGCCCTCTCTACGATGACGTCTTCGCCTCGTCCTATGCGCGCTTTGACCCGCTGGCAGCTAACCGTCTGCTGGACGAGATGGGTCTCAAGAAACGGGATTTCGACGGTATCCGGTTTCTCCCCGATGGGCGCCGGGCGGAAATCATTGTTGAATCCGCAGGCGAGAGCATGGAGGAGACCGACGCGCTCGAACTGGTGGTGGAAGATGCACGCAAGGTCGGGCTCAGACTTCTGGTTCACTCGTCACATCGCGATGTGTTTCGCCGCCGCATCAGCGGGGGGTCAACCGTGATGTCAGTGTGGCCGGGAATTGATAACGGGCTTGCCTCGCCCGACATGGACCCCCAGGATCTGTCGCCCACCAATCAGAACCAGTTCAACTGGCCCATGTTCGGTCAATGGGTCGAAACCAACGGCAAAGAGGGGCAAGAGCCCGATATCGAGGGCGTCAAGGAGCTGGTACATCTGCGCAATCAATGGCTCGCGTCAAGTTCGACCGAGGAGCGCCGTGTGGTGTGGAAAAAGATGCTGTCGATCCATGACGAACAACTCTACAGCATCGGCATCATCAGCGGAACATTGCAGCCGGTCGTCGTATCGCAGCGTTTGCGCAACGTGCCGGCAACCGCGCTTTATGCTTACGAGCCCGGCGGTTATTTCGGCCTGACAATGCCCGACAGTTACTGGTTCGATCAAAGCGCAGCGGGGCAGTAACATGCTGTTTAAATACATCCTGCGACGGATCCTCATCATGATCCCCACGCTGTTTGTCACCAGCGTGCTGATCTTTTCCATTGTGGTGCTGCCGCCCGGCGATTATTTCGACACCCTCGTGTCCGAGAGCCTGGCATCGGGCGAAAAGGCCGATCTCACACGCATTGAATTTCTGCGCAAGGAATACGGCTTCGATAAATCCCCGGTTGAGCGTTACGTTCTGTGGGTCAGTAATCTTCTGCGTGGCGATCTGGGCTATTCCTTCGAGTATCAGCTGCCCGTCAACGATCTGGTCGGCGATCGCATGGTGCTCACCATCATCGTTTCCGGCTTCACCATTCTGTTCACCTGGATCATTGCTTTTCCAATCGGTATCTATTCTGCAACCCACCAGTATAGCTGGGGGGATTACGGGCTGACATTCCTCGGTCTGCTCGGGTTGGCGATCCCGCATTTCCTGCTGGCGCTCGTGATCGTCTATTTCGCCAATGTGTGGTTTGGCGTGTCGATTGGCGGGTTGATGGACGACCGGTTTCTCAATCAGCCGATGAGCTGGCCGAAATTCTGGTCGATCATGCAGCATCTGTGGATACCGGTCATCGTCATCGGCACGGGCGGCACGGGCAAGATGATCCGGGCGGTGCGCGCCAATCTGCTCGACGAACTGCAGAAGCAGTATTACACCACGGCGCGCGCCAAGGGTTTGCCACCGGGGCGCGCCTTGATGAAATATCCATTCCGCCTGTCTCTCAATTTCTTCATTTCCGACATCGGTGACGTATTGCCTCACGTCGTGTCTGGCGCAGAAATCACGGCCATTGTTCTGTCGCTGCAAACGACGGGGCCGTTGCTGCTGCGAGCACTGCAATCGCGCGATACCTTCCTTGCCTCATCGTTTCTCATGTTCCTCGCCTTTCTCACGGTGGTCGGCGTCCTCATCTCCGACATTGCCTTGTCGCTGCTTGACCCGCGAATCCGGCTGCAGGGAG
>JAKFVK010000212.1 GCA_021732205.1 Hyphomicrobiales bacterium
ACGGCCGGCGTTATCTGCGCCAAGGTCGCGCGCTATGCTGAAAGGCTTTATCATCCCGATCGGCTGACAACGCCGCTGCGGCGGATTGGCGCCAAAGGCAGCGGGGCCTATGCGCCGATTGCCTGGGATGTGGCGCTTGACGAGATTGCGGAAGCCTTCGTCAAGGCCGAGCAACGCCACAGCAGCGAGGCGGTGTGGCCTTACTTCTATGCCGGCACGATGGGGCTTGTCATGCGCGATGGCATCGAGCGGCTGCGCCATGTGAAGCGCTATTCGCGCCAGTACGCGACAATCTGCACGACATTGGCGTGGACCGGATTTGTTGCCGGCACCGGCAGGCTCGCGGGCAGCGACCCGCGCGAGATGGCAAAATCCGATCTCGTCATTATCTGGGGCACCAATGCGGTCGCGACCCAGGTGAATGTCATGAACCACGCGATCCGGGCGCGCAAGGAACGCGGCGCCAGGATCGTTGTGGTCGACATCTATCACAATGACACGATGAAGCAGGCCGATATGGCGGTGCTGCTGAAGCCGGGAAGTGACGGGGCGCTGGCCTGCGCGCTCATGCATATCGCCTTTCGAGACGGCTTTGCCGACCATGCCTATCTGGAACGCTTCAGCGATTGTCCAGCCGAGCTTGAAGCCCACCTTGCAAGCCGGACACCGCAATGGGCGGCAACGATTACCGGCATGCCGGTTGATGAGATCGAAGCGTTTGCGGCTTTGCTCAAAGAGCGTCCGCGCGCCTATTTCCGCCTCGGTTACGGCTTCAGCCGGCAACGCAACGGTGCGGTCAACATGCACGCGGCACTCTCACTGACCACCGTGCTTGGCAGCTGGCAATATGAGGGGGGTGGCGCTTTCCACAGCAATAGCGGCACGTTTCACTGGAACAAGCAGATGATCGAGGGGCTCGACCGGCTCGATCGCTCGGTGCGCAATCTCGACATGTCGCGCATCGGTGCTGTTCTGACTGGCGAGAGCGAGGCGCTTGGCAATGGACCACCGGTCACCGCCATGCTGATCCAGAATACCAATCCGCTTTCGGTGGCGCCCGATCAGACGATGGTCAAGGCCGGTTTTGCCCGCGATGATCTCTTCGTTGCCGTCCACGAGCAATTCATGACGGAAACGGCGCAGGTCGCGGATATCGTCCTGCCGGCGACGATGTTTGTCGAGCATGATGATCTCTATCAGGCCGGCGGGCAGCAGCATATTCTGTTTGGCGGCAAGCTCGTTGAGCCGCCGGGTGAATGCCGCAGCAATCACGAGGTGATATGCGCTCTTGCCAAACGGCTGGGGGCTCAGCATCCCGGTTTCGATATGAGCGCGCGCGAGCTCATCGACTGGACGTTGAAAGCGTCAGACTGGGGAAGCCTCGCTGAACTCGAGGACAAGCGGTGGATCGACACGCAATCCTCCTTCGAGACAGCCCATTACCTCAACGGCTTTGGCCATCGCGATGGAATATTCCACTTCCGCGTTGATTGGGGACAGGTGCCGGTCGCCAAGGCCGCTCTGCGCGTTGACGTCGAGGCGATGCCGGCGCTCCCCGATCACTGGGCGGCCAATGAAGAGGCGTGCGACATCTACCCGTTGCGATTGGCAACCTCACCATCGCGGGCCTTTCTCAATTCGACCTTCAACGAGACGCAAACCTCGCAGCAGAAAGCCGGCGGGAGACCGGAAATCCTTGTTCATCCCGAGGATGCCAAGGCGTGTGGCATTGCCGATGGGCAATTTGTTGCCGTGACCAGCCTGCGCGGAGAGATTCGGCTGCATGCGAGGTTCTACACCGGCACGCGGCGGGGCGTGGTGATCGCTGAATCGATCTGGCCGAACGCCGCCTATGTTGATGGCAAGGGTATCAATACGCTGACTGACGCGCGGGCTGCCGCACCGTTCGGCGGGGCCGCCTTTCATGACAACAAGGTGGCGATCAGGCCGGTGTGAATTTCGCCTTGCCCTCAAGCACCTGGCGCAGCGCTGCAGGATAGAGCTTGTGCTCTTCGCTGAGGACGCGAGCGGCAAGTGATGTCGGCGTGTCGGTTGGCAGAATGTCGATTTGCGTCTGGGCGATGATCGGTCCCGCATCAACCCCTTCGGTAACGAAATGCACCGTGCAGCCATGATGGTGCTCGCCGGCGGCGAGGGCCCGCGCATGGGTATCGAGACCGGGGTAGGCAGGAAGCAGGGATGGATGAATGTTGATCATCCGCCCGCGCCATTTTTCAACAAAACTTGCGCTCAGAATGCGCATGAAGCCGGCAAGACACACAAGGTCGGTGTGCGCTGCACTCAGTGCGGCATCGACAGCCGTGTCGAACGCTGCCCGGTCGCCGCGATAGTTGCGGTGATCGATGCTGTGCGTTGCAATCCCGTTGGCGGCAGCAAACGCCAGCCCTTCGGCGTCGGGGTTATTTGACAAAACCAGCACGACGCGCCCCGGAAAATCGGGCACTTGTGCCGCTCTGACGAGGGCGGCCATATTCGAGCCGCGCCCGGAGATCAGAATCGCCAGGCGCTTTCCCGCCTCCTCTATCATCCAAACAGACCCCCGGTCGTTTCGACGCTTTTGTCTTTGCGCGCGACGATGCTCCCCAGGTGCACGCAGGGCTGGCCTTCGGTTGCCAGAAGGCGGGTGATCTTTTCCGCCTCATCATGTGCAACCACCAGAACCATGCCGATACCGCAATTGAATGTGCGCAGCATTTCCGTTTCGCTCATGCCACCTCCTGCCTGCAGCCAGGCAAACACGGGCTGGTGCGGGATTGCCGACAGGTTGATCTTCACAGAAAGCGTCTCGGGCAGAACGCGCGGGATGTTATCGATGAAGCCGCCACCGGTGATATGGGCCATGGCCTTCAGGCCGGCGCTTTGCCTGAGGACGGCCAGTAACGGCCTCACATAGATGAGCGTTGGCTCAAGGAGCGCATCACCCAGCGTGCGATCCGGCGCAAAAGGGGCGGGTGTATGCCAGGGCAGGCCGATATCGCTGATGATCCTGCGGACCAGCGAAAATCCGTTGGAATGCACGCCCGAGGATGGCAGACCCAGAACCACATCGCCGGGTGTCATGTCATCAAGGCGGGGTAAAAGACGGCCGCGCTCTGCAGCCCCCACCGCAAAACCGGCCAGATCATAGTCGCTTTTGGCGTAAAGCCCCGGCATTTCGGCGGTTTCACCACCGATGAGCGCGCAGCCTGCCCGCCGGCAGCCTTCGGCGATGCCGCTGACGATGGCACGGCCGACATCAGGTTCGAGGCGTCCGGTCGCAAAATAGTCGAGAAAAAGCAGCGGCTCGGCACCCTGCACGATGATATCGTTGACGCACATCGCCACCAGATCGATGCCGATCGTATGGTGGCTGCCGGTCTCGATGGCGATTTTCACCTTGGTGCCGACGCCATCATTGGCAGCCACCAGAATGGGGTCGATGAACCCGGCCGCTTTGAGGTCGAAGAGGCCACCAAAGCCGCCAATTTCGGCGTCAGCGCCCGGTCGCGCGGTTGAGCGTACGATATCGCGGATGCCTTCGACCATGGCATTGCCGGCGTCGATATCCACGCCGGAGGCTGCATAGGTCAGGCCGTTCTTTTCCCTGGTCATTCCACGATCCGCTGGTGGTGCAATTGGCGCTCACCTCTAGGGTATCATTGGGCGCAGCGGAAGGGGAGGAAGGCGATCGGTCAGGGACGCTGCTCGATTTTCCCGTGGAATTTGTCATAGTGGAGACAAGGGAGACCCAGGGTGAACCTACCGAACGCGCTGACACTTGGCCGGCTTCTGGCCGTGCCGATCGTCGTGTGGTTGATCGCCGCCGAGCGGTTCGAGGCAGCGTTCTGGTGTTTCGCCGCAGCTGGCGTCACAGATGCTATCGACGGCTATCTGGCGCGCCGTCTCAACCAGATCACGCCGCTTGGCGCCTATCTCGATGCGCTCGCTGACAAATTGCTGCTGATGAGCATTTATGTCACGCTTGCCGCCATCGGCGATGTGCCGTTATGGTTGGCAATCCTGATTGTTTTTCGTGATGTGATGATCCTGGGGGCTGTCGTGCTCGCCTGGCTTCTTGAGCGGCCGATGACGATTGCACCGCTGTTCATCTCGAAGGTCAATACCACCGCTCAGATCGTGGTTGCGGGGTTGGTGCTTCTGGCCCACGGATTTTCACATCACATCACTCCGCTGCTGCCTTGGATGTTTGCTGGATGCGGGTTGTTGACCGGGCTCTCCCTTGGCGCCTATCTGGCGCAGTGGATGCAGCATATGTCGGGGAACGGCATTGATCCGCCAGAGAGCGGCCAGGCGATGAGGTAACACGATCGCATGTGGGTGATTTGTCGTTCCCATGTGTTGGTGCGTGACCTGAATTGGGAGAGATGATGGGATCGTCGGGAGATCGAGAGGGCATGTCGCAGCAGCGATTATGGTTCTGGCTGGGAATGGCGGTGCTGTTTGTCGGCGCCATCTATCTGCTGCGTGACATGCTGCTGCCTTTTGTCGCCGCGCTGGTGCTGGCCTACATGCTCAACCCTGTCGCCAACTGGTTGTCGCGGCTGGGATTATCGCGCACCTTGGCGGCTTTGTTCATCCTGTCGATATTCCTTGTTGTTTTCATCGTTCTGCTGATCGTAGTCATTCCGTTGATCGCTACCCAGTTCGCTGCCTTTATCGGTGCGCTGCCGGGCTATGTCAGTGCGCTGCACGGCTTTGCCATGCGCCGGCTGGAAGAGATGAACGACAATCCGATTGCGGCTTACATCGTCGGCAGGATGGGCGGCAGCGGGCAGGATATCAGTCAGCTTGTGTCGCAAGGGGCGGGCTGGATCGGGCGATTTCTCGGCTCTCTGTGGTCGGGTGGCCAGGCGCTGGTGTCCATACTCAGCCTGATCGTCGTGACACCTATCGTCGCCTTCTACATCCTGGTGGACTGGCCGCACATGCTGGCAAGTCTTGACAGCATCCTGCCGCGACGCTCGGCTGCAACCATACGTCTGCTTGCCAGCGACATGGACAGGGTGATCGCGTCCTTCATCCGCGGACAGGCATGGGTGTGTCTGGCGCTCGGTCTGTTCTACGGCATCAGTCTGACTGCGCTCGGGCTCAATTTCGGATTGATCATCGGGCTTGGGGCCGGCGCCTTATCATTCATTCCTTATTTTGGGACGCTTGTGGGATGCCTGACTGCTTTCGGGATCGGCGTCGTTCAGTTCTGGCCGGACTGGGTGATGCTGACGCTGATGGGTCTCATTTTTGTGTCAGGACACCTTTTCGACGGCTACGTCCTGCAGCCGAGGATTGTCGGCGCGTCGGTAGGGCTCCACCCGGTCTGGCTCATGTTTGCGCTTTTTGCCTTCGGCTCGCTGCTTGGCTTTGTCGGTTTGCTGCTGGCTGTTCCGCTCGCAGCCTCGATCGGCGTGCTGATCCGCTTTGCCATCATGCGCTACCGCCAGAGCGATCTTTTCGAGCACGAGACGGCGGCGTGATGGCGTCATCGCAGCTGACGCTTCCCTTTACGCATGATCCGTCATGGCAGCGCAGCGATTTTATCATCGGCGAGGCAAACCGTCTGGCCGTGCAGACGATAGATAGCTGGCCGGATGGCTGGCCGGCACGAATTCTTCTGCTGAGCGGGCCAGCTGGCAGCGGCAAGACGCATCTTGCAGCCATATGGGCGCGGACGGCCAACGCCGTTATCCTTGACGCCGATCATCCCGACCCCTTCGCACTTGATCAATATGGCAGGGGTGCTGCCTTTGTGCTGGAGATGGCGCGCCCGCAGATCGACGAGCAGGCGCTCTTCCATATCCTCAACCGTATCAATGAGCGCCGCCAATGGCTGCTGCTGACGGCGCGCGCGGGCGCGCATGCCTGGGAAGTAACACTTGCTGATCTGCGCTCGCGGCTCACCAGTGCACCAAGTGTTGCCCTCGGCGAGCCCGATGACGCGCTTCTCGAGGCGATTTTGTTCAAGCTTTTTACTGACATGCAGATGGAGGTCGAGGCAGCAACGCTGCGCTTCCTCGTCACCCGCATGGAGCGCACGCCGGCCGCTGCGGGTCGCCTTGCCAAACGGATAGACGAATTGGCGCTGGTCGAGAAGCGGCGTATGGTGACGAAGATGCTCGCATCGCGTGCGCTTGCGGTCGAGAACCGCGATATGGACGAGCGGTGATGCGACTGTCATATTGAGGGGCTAGGGAGGAAAAGCTGCGGATTTGCAGCGGAGCATCCGTAAAGGCCTCGCTATGTCTGATGAAATTGAAAAAGGGCAGGTTAAATCATTGGCAAGGAAGCAGGCACTTGTTCAGGTCGCCCCGGCGCCTGCGCCTACGATTGATGTTGCGGCGCTGATGATCTCGCCTGATCGTTTCGTCAATCGCGAGATTTCGTGGCTCCATTTCAATCAAAGAGTCGTCGAGGAGGCGTCCAATCCGGTCCATCCCGTACTGGAACGGCTGCGCTTCCTGTCGATCTCGGCCAATAATCTCGACGAATTCTTCATGGTGCGTGTTTCAGGGCTCGTGGAGCAGGTCATCGAGGGCATCACGACGCGCAGCCAGGACGGGCTGACCCCATCCGAGCAGCTGCAGAAGATCGGCGAGGCGGCGGGTGAGCTGGCGCGGGCGCAGCAGCGGCGGTGGACAGAATTGCGGGTAGAGCTTGCGCAAGCGGGGATCGTCATCGTCGATTCAGCCAGCCTGTCGGATGAGGACAAGGCGTGGGTCGATCAGCATTTCATCAATCACATTTTTCCAGTCCTGACGCCAATGGCGGTTGATCCGGCCCATCCTTTTCCGTTTATCCCCAATCTTGGCTTTTCGCTCGCCCTGCAACTCAGCCGCATCACCGACGGGCGGGCGATGAACGCGCTGGTGCGTGTGCCGCTCAAGATTGACCGCTTCATCAATCTGCCGACGGTGGCTGGCACGAGTGAATTGCGCT